>CBFHBI010000035.1:0-10317 GCA_965653755.1 uncultured Blastocatellia bacterium | reverse complement strand
AGTATGACCGTCCCGCGACCGAGACCTCCACCGACTGATCCGGCTAACTGTACGCCACTCGAAGCGACTTTGCGGAAGGTCTGCTTTAGCCGACTGCGATCGACGCCGATGCGTTTGCCCGGAATCCCAGAAGCACCGTCGCTTCCCAAAACATCGCCACTCATCTTCACGAGTTTGTTATCGCGAGGATCGATGTAGCCGATCACATTCACGAAGGCGCGGTCGTACTCACTGCCGGTCGTGCGACCGACCAAGATCGTTCCTTTGGGAAGAGACCAACCTTGACCCTGAGAATCTCTCGTTAGTTCCAATCGTGCATACGAGTTGTTTCGGAGCGTGAAGATAACTCCCTGGGTTCGCACCGGAAGCATCGTACCGAAAGGCGGCAATACGGCTGGCGGAACCTTTGGCGTGGTAAGAGGCAGCCTATTTTGAAGGCGAGGCTGCATCTGCGCAGTTGTGATCGTTTGTGATGCTGGCGTAGGTTTTGCCAGCGCCTCATCGACAAAAATGCTGGCCGTGGAGTTAGCGTGATTCTGCATTCGCTCCGGCGCGGAGATCTCGCCTGTCTTTTCCGGTGGTTGATTGCCGCTGCCGTTTTGCTGTTGATTGCCGTTGCCATTCGCAGCGTTGTTGTTAATTTGATCCCACACCGGCGATGAGTTTCCGGTAAAGCTGTAGTTGGTACGGACGTTCGGATTCGGCGAAGGAGTCGGAGTGGGCGATCCGTTTGGTGAAGGCGCGGGATTGGCGTTGTTAGACTTGGCGTTATCGTATCCACTCGCTGCCCGCGCAATATTGATCGCATCCTCAGTCAGACCATTCTCGGAATTCGCGTCGGTCTTCGGTTTGGTGTTTTGAGTGTCGCGGCGCGAATCAGCATTCACTTTCACGTTCACCCGATTCACCTTCAGCAATAGGTACAGGGCCACGGCGCTGCCGCCAAACAAAAGCAAGACGAAGGACCAGCCAATCAACCTGCGCTTCCACGACTTCCGTTTACTGCCCTCGATCTCCTTCGCGGGCTTAAGCAGAGGATTATTCGAATCGTGGAAGGCAGTTGTCTGCGTCTCATTAGGTTCTGCCGTCAAAGCGACAGCTACGTCTCGATGCTTTCCATTTTCATTCATGATCCAAACTCCTCTTAGTGCTTTTGATTAGTAAGTGCGACGGATGCCGGTTCATCTGCCGCATTGGTTTGGCTGACCACTACTTTCACCTGTTGATGAACGCCAAGCACTGGAGCGGTATAGCCGATGGCGTAATAGATAGTGGCCCCGGCGGCAATTGCGCCCGACGCTTCACTGGCCTCGGTATGAAGCTTCTTGATTGATTGGACGTTAATCGCCTTTCCTTGCTCATCGAGCATTTCGAGTAAGAGATCAGGACTGCCCGCAGTGATCTTGAGTGGTTCTGTACCGGTATTCTTGACCGCTATGACTACGACACGGAGATCGTCTTTCGCCTCTGGCTGCTGAAACGTCGCCATAGAGATGTCATGCGTCGGCTTCGTCCAACTCTTGAATTGCTTCGGCTTCTTGGTTGCTCGCGTCAAGGATGGGAGCACCTCTGCATTTACTCGTTCATTTGTTCTTGTTACGTTCTCCCCAATTGGACGGGTAGTATCGGCTGTCGCCGGAGGCGGTGAGGGCTTATCAGTCGCTTCGGTCTTCGGCTTCGCGTCTTTATCAAACTGGATCATAATTGACGGCTTTGTCGAAGAGTCCTGCTCGGGCACCTTATCTTCGTCGGCTGCTTCGACGGAGATTGAAATTGGCGCGGCGGACTGCCCAGTCTGTTCCCTCCTTTCTTGAATGTTATTGTCGAGGTTAACTGGCAGCCCTGCCGCGCGCCGTCGCGCCACAACTTCATCGCGGTTATAACTCAAGACACAGCGATGAACGTTCTGCGCGAGGTCTTCAACTGGATAGAACAAGAAAGTCACCACCAGGCCACTTCGCATCTGTACCGTGACCGTTGCTGCGGGAGAATGTGCCCTTCGATTCGCCGGTGGTGAGACAAAGAGTGAGCCAGGTCTGACGACAATGGCGCGCTTGTTCTTTTCCAACGCCTTCTCATCGACCGTCGCCATTTCGGGATCGCCGGGAATGATGTAACGCGGCCCATCGTTAGCCGGCAGTTCAATGAGAACACTGCCGTGCTGGGCCATGGCGAGTCTGACGACTGTTTCGTCTTTCGTCACATCGACTTTAGCTTCACCTACGAAGTAGTCGGACGGAGGTGGTGTCGAGGTTGCTGGGGTGTTACTGGGTGTCGCGGTTGCTGCGCGTCTTGGCAGTCGATGAGTGCAGCATGGCCGTTGTACCGGCGGTTTATTCGCGGAGGGCACTGGTTGTTGAGCTGAAGCCCCTACGGTAGCGCACAAGAGTCCGAGCAGGGGAAGAATAGTCTTCATTGGTCAGTTCCGTTCTTATTCTTGAGTTGCAGCGACTACCGGAGTCTCAGCTTCGTTTGAGCTGAGTTCTTTGTAATCAATTGAGTTGATGCGAAAGCCCGATCGCAGATTCCGATCGAGACGGAAAGTGCCGTTCTCGGGAGCATCCGGCAACAGTTCGACGGTAAGCAGGATGTGTTTGGTCGCGTGCTTGCTTTCGTTCTTCACGACCATATCGATCTCCTGAGTGCCGTACACTTTGACGGTTAGCGGCTTGCCCGGCGCATGCTCCAAGTATTCCGGTTTCCAGATCGCGTTCCATTGTTGTTCACGTTGGGTTTGCAGAATTTTCTGTTCCGTCAAGTACTGCGCGAACTTCTTCGCCTGGCCTGGCACCATCAATCTCAGCGCGGCCTCGATGTCCTTGGATCGTGAGCGTTGGTCCACTCGGTAGAGATAATCAACGAATGCTTTAACCACATAATCCATGTCAGCGAGTTGAAGCTTGTCTTTTTCCAGCTTGACGGCCTCCGTGGCTCCCAGGTCGCGGTCGTTGATCATTACTGTCCGGCCCGATGACATATCGACGACGATGCGATCAGGTTTCTGAATTGACTTATAAACAACACCGACAACGGCGATCGTGGCGATGACGAGTGAAACGATGATCAGCCACGATTGACGGCGTATCATTCGCACGTCGGCAGGATCTCGGTAGCAGATAACCGGCATCGAGGTTTTCCCGTCCAGCGCATCATCACGATTCTCGACAAGATCGATTCCTTTCAGTCTGACTGGTCCCGACAAATCCAAAACATCTGCGCTCATATTTCTTTCTCCAGAATCAGGCTTTCCTTTCAGCGGCGCTCGCTCAACAAGTTTCGTGCCGCTTTAGTTATTCAAGTTTCGCGTCCTCTACTGACCCCCACCTGTGTGTAATCTGTGACTATGGAAGTGTTCGCATTTTGTGACCACCCTCACTGAACCTCGATGAAGGTCGATGCCGGTTTCTGGCTTATGGAGAGCGACGAAGTGAGGCTCTTGCGTGCTCGTTGTCTCAAGAGATTTCGATCGGAAAAACGTTGCGTCGGATTTCGCGTTAAAGGAAGAAGATCAACTGACCTCTGTTTGCTCCATTGACTACCAGTCAACAAAGCGATTGCCGACTTCACATACTCCTGCGTTTCGCGATAAGGAGGAATGCCGCCAGTAATGAGTCGGCGTGGATTTATGATCTTTCCACTTGGAAGCGTAAGCGGCTTTCCGGTTTGGAATGATTCAACGGTTCCTTGGCCGGCGTTATAAGCCGCCAGCGCCAGATCGACTCGTCCGCCGAATTTGGTCAATAAGTCCCGCAAATAATGGGCTGCGGCATCTATTGCCGCTTTCGGATCGTGAGGATTTTGCAGGCCATACGCTACGGCTGTCTCCGGCATGAATTGCATCAATCCGCGCGCGCCTTTGGGACTTACTGCGCCTCGCCGAAATCGCGATTCAATGAAACAGACAGTTCGCAGAATCCGCGGATCAATTCCATAGCGCTTTGCCGACTCAATGATCAGCGGCTCTAATTGCCACTCTCTTTCCTGGAGGGATGGCCCAGGTTCGCGATGACCCTGGGCCATTGTCGTAGCGGTCAATACAAGCAGTATTGAAATCGATTGGATCAGTCTCGAAGTCATAGTGGGGACGGCGTGAGCAACTGATGGGCCACCTGCGTGGCACGGCGGTTGTAGAGAGGCGCGACCGTCAACCGACTCGCAAACCGAAAGACCTTCAGGTGAGCGAGGGAATTTTTGAAAGAGTTATTTCATGGAGGATCAGAAAGATGAATAGCTTAATTGAAGTAACAAATGTTCCGGGACTGGAAAACTCCCGTGCTGCTCAGTTCGGCCGCAAGCTTCTAGCACTCGCGTTCGGAATGAAACCTTTGAATGGTCCGATCGCGGTGGCTTTGATGTTGGCGCTGGGAGTCGTCAAGGCAGCGGCACAAACGCCAACCGGCTCGTTCTTCAACGGCAATAGCTCGCAGCTCGGCAACAGCCTGCGCTCGGTCACGTTCTTTCTGGCCGCTGCAATGATCATTGCCGGAATTATCTTCATCGCCTACGGGATCATCACCTCGGGCCTGAAGGAATCACTCTCGACCTGGAAGTTCATTACCGGTGCGGCTTGCTTTGCGTTCGGTGGTGTCTGCGCCGCAATTTACGCATTCAGTCAGGGCGATACGGTTCCGCTGGATAACCAATTCTGATTCCGAACATTCGCGAGCAACGAGCTGCGAGATCGGATTAGTGAGGCGTAAAGAATGAAAACACGTCCCGTGAGACCCAACATCTACTTGCCGGTAGTGCGCTTCGGTGTTGCCGATAACGATTGGTTCACCGTGCTCTTGATTTCCTGCGCCGGGTATCTGTTGCCAGTGCCGTTCGGGATCACAGTGCTCTACGTTCCCTTGCAGATGTGGACATGGTTACTAGCGACTGCCGGAAGCATCGCCTTCTTCAACTACATTCGCATCGGGAAGAAGCCCCACTGGTTACAGCACCAGATGAAAGCAATCTTCTTTCATCATCGTCAAAACCGCGCGATTCCCAATGGAAGAAAACGACGTTTCCATCGGCCCTGGCTCATCGATGTAGAGGCGCAAGACCCGCGCTGGAAGCCGGAGACACTGCCAAGACCACACCTACAACTCTTGCTGGAACACAACAGACGCGTTCAGGAGGCATGCGAAGAGAAATGGAATTCACTCTTGCTTACGACGAATTAGCAAACGAGAAACAACTTAAGAGTCGGGTGCGGGCGCTGAGATACCCTTCGGGCCGAAGGCGCGACTCATCGATCGTAGGTATCTACCAAGATGCGTTGCGACATAAGGACGGTGCTCTGACTGTCGCATACGAGGTGGAAGCGCCTGCCACGATGTTCGCTGACGATTCTTTGATCGATATCCGGTATGACGATCTGGCGCGGATGCTGGCCTTTGAAAAGCCAGCGGGGACGGTAGTTCAGTTTAGGTATTCCACCATTCCCGATCCGGGATACGCGCTCATCAATCTGATTAGTTCGCGCGCCGAACAAGGCACCCACACCCTGGCGTCGCTGTTGCAAGCCGCGAATCTCGGCTTTATCGAAAGTTCGGCCCGGCTCGTTCCTTATCGTCGCAGCGTGCTGACGATGTGGGTCAGAGTGCCGCCGAAGAAACGAATTAACTCGACCATCAGCGCGCTTTCTGATTTCAAACATGCGATGCGCGACAAGATCAAGGCCTGCGGGCTAATGAGTGCGCTGCGCAGTTTGCCGGAAATTTATAGCCGCACTGCCGACGACGCGGTTGTCAGGCGCACCCTCGAAGATGAAAAGCGCAACTACACTCAGGCTAACGGCGTCTGGCGCCAGATCGAGAATTCATCACCGTTGACCCTCCGACGTTTCCCTCGTCAAGAGATTTGGGAAGCTGCGTTCCTCGGTCATTCCCAGAATGCCAGTGCGATTCCTGTATTGCCGGAAAGACCGGCGCAGGATCTGCGCGATTATTTATGTAGCGAAACCATTGAAGGTGAACTGAACTATCTAATGCACGGCAACTATCCCGTAGCGGTCGTCTCGATGTTCACGCCGCCAAATGAATTCGAAACCGCCGATGCCTTGCGAACACTAATCGGTCGCCGGGATTTCAACAGCCATCACACTATTGTGACGGAATATATATTTCCCGAACAGCGCAAAGAGACCAAGCGTCTTGACCGTCGCATCAAGCAAGTTAAGCGGACCTTCACTAAGCGAGATAATCCCGAAGGGGCGGCAGCGTTGAGAAGCCTGCGCGCCGTGCGCGATGAAGTCGCGGGCGCGCGTGAATCACTGCTTCCTACGCGCTTCTACGTGATTCTTTACGGCGAACGGGCACGAAATTTCGCAGAACTGAAGAAGTCTGTTGACGCACTCGACGAGCAATGCGAGAAAGTCGTTTCCGCAATTCGACAAATCCCAGGAGCCAACGCCGAACGGGAAGAACCTGAAGCTCTGCGCGCGCTTTATCCTTCCGCCATCGTCGGCGAATTGACTCCGAAGCTCACCGGACGAGAGCTGACGGAAGTCTCCAATTCGGTCGTGGCGCTAACGCCGACGGAAGATTCGTGGCCCGGAGCCTCAAGACCGCACACGCTGCTGGCAACTGTGACCGGGCGTTTGATCGGCATCGATCTATTCGACCGCAATCAGATTCCTTCGCCACTCATTCAAATCATCGCCGCGCCTCGCGGGGGTAAGTCCATTCTCATGGCTCAGTTCGCGTGCGACATTCTCGCCAGCCTGCGGGATGCGAGCATTAACGCGGTCGATATCGGCGAAACATTACTGCCATTAGTTACGGTGCTCGGCGGTCGCTACATCCGACCGCAACCAGACGAAGTACGAGCCATTAATATCTGGTCATATCCCGATTTGAAGGACGGGGAGCCGCCGGATGACATTCAGAAGGCGCTGGTAATTGGCGATCTGAAAATGCTCGCGCGAGTAAGCGATGAAGATAAAACCGCCGAAGACATCATCAGCGCGGTGGTCACTCAGGTTTACGAAAACATCGTTTCGCAGAACGGCCCTGGTCGTCCCTTATTTGAGCCGGTGCTTTCGCACTTCATCGCGCAGCTTAAGACTTATCCCTTCGAATCGGTGATGGTACGCGAGCGGCGCGAAACCCTCGTTCTCGCCTTGAGCAATTACATCGGCCATCCGTGGCTGGATGCGCCGACTCATCCTGACTATGAACAGAGGTCGCCATTTGATGTTTTTGAGCTAGGTTCGCTCAAAGATTTCCCGCGCGACATCAAGCTGTCACTGGCTTATCGCATTGCGGCTCACGTCGCGCGTTCCATCGGACGTAAACGCGCCGATGGGACTCGTGCCCCAACCGCGAATCTGTTCGATGAAATGTGGGAAATCAAAGAAGAATACCCCTTCATTTTCAAAGTGCTTCAGCACGCAGGTCGTAAGGGTCCAAAAGAAAACTCAATCACGATCCTCGCCACTCATGCCTTCGAGGACATTGAAGATGTGGCTTCACTGTCGAAGACGGGCAACGTGCTCTTTGTCGGCAAACAACTCGGCGATTACTCCAAGATCGTAGCTCACGCGAAGTTATCACCAAACGGCGCCGAAGCTATCAGTCACATCAAGACTGCGCCCGGAAGATTCTCTCAATTCTTGATGGTAGTCGGTACCGGTCCCGATCAAGTCGTCGAAGTCGTGCAACATGAATTGAGTCCGCTGATGTTGTGGACGCTCACCACTAACGCTGATGAGCGAAACGCCCGGTGCCGCGTGCTTGCTCATTATCCGTTCTGGTCCGATATGCAGGTTCACGCATGGTTGGCTGAAAATTATCCACGAGGCCTGACTGCCATCGGTGCCAGAGAAATTGACGAAACGCTCTTGGAAGTTGCGGCCTAAAACCGAAAAAACACAAAGACGATTGCACTGGGAGAAACAAGTCAATGAAGAATGTCATCAAGCATACGCTGCTCGGAATTCTAGTCGGAGTAATCCTGTCGCCTTCGCCAGCGCAAGCGCAGTGGACGGTATTCGATCCAGCTCAATATTCGCTACAGATTGAGAGACAGATTGAAGAAGCTAACCGCTGGCTGGAACGCGTCAAGCATTACTCGGACGAGATCAACAAGCTCGCGGAACAACTCAGCACGATGAAAGGGGTGTTGGGCCAAGCCGAAAAGCTGGTGCTGCACAACGACAACCTGACGCGGACGATGGCGCAGATTGGTCAAACAGTTCGCGACGTTTTCGCCCTCAAGCGAGCGATTGAAACGATGGTCATCTCGCGGCTCAACATGATCAAGTCAATGAAGACGCGTTTGATGAGTGGCATCTTCGATCCCCAAGCCGACTTGCGCGATTTCGAAGACTACCTGCGTAACTCCATCGGGCGTCAAGAACAAGACAAGATTGCCACAATGAATCGCATCGCGATGTTTGATGCGACCCTGGCTCGCCTTTATCACGATCTGCAAACAGCGCAAGCGAGACAAGCAGGCGCGGCGCAACAAATGAAACAAGCCAAAGATAAGCTAGATGCGGAATTGGCAAAACCGCAAACAGAACAGTGCGCGCATTGCATCTCGGATTTGAAGCTGGAGATTGCGTCCTGCGAGAAGATGATCGCCGATCTCGATACGCAAATCACCAATCTCTCAACCCAGATCGAGGACCGAGTGAAACTCTACAACTTAACGATGGAAGAACGCGTGCGCATTGCCAACCGCGTAAGAGCCACGGACGAGGCCTGGGATAACCTGAACATCGTCAAAGACGGGATTTTCGAGGCGATCCAAAGAGGCGGCGTACCGACATCGTCTCCATCACCAAATCCTTAAGAACATCAGCAAGACCAAAGCTCGGGCCTTTTCACGAAATAGAGAAGACTATGAAACTTAGACGAACCGTTTCGTTTGCCATCCTCGTCGGAATCCTGCTTGTGCCGGTGATCGCGTACGCGCAATCTCCATCGCCGACGCCTGCGCCGTCGCCGGTGAGATCTCTTTCCGACAACATAGCTGCCCTCTCCCAGCGCGCCGGATCGCTGATTCCTTACATCAATAACGAGATTGTCTCAAAGCTGATCGGCTGGTTTGAACTCCTCGCCTGGGTGTTCGGCAACTGTTTGGCCGGCTTTGCCATGCTTCGCGTCATGCGCGAGGACAACGGCGAAGGTCCGAACCTCTACTGGTGGTTCGGGCGATTGGCTTTGTTCTTTATGTTGTCGGGAACGAGCCTAGCGATCATCAACGGCATGAGCGCCATTGGTTACGAGATCGCGAACGGAAACGAAACCGGACAACAATCGGTTCTGCAGAAGTTATACCTAGCCCAGCGCGACAGCTTTAACGACTCTTATGCTAAGTTCCAGCAAAACCTCTTTACTGTGAAAGTCGATGGCCGCGAGGACGCCGTCAATCCGGTGCCGCTAGGAAGTGAATCGGTACTTGGAATACTCGTCGATACTGACAGCACCATTCAAAACTTCGATCAGAAGGCCGATGTTTCGCAGTGGAATATCTCCACCATGATGACCTGGCTTAATTTCGAAAGGGCCTTAATCGAGTTTGGAGATCTAATCTTAGTGATTCTTGGCGCTGCTCTAACACTAGCGTTAAAGCTGGCGATGCCGTTCATGCTGGCCTGCATTGTCGATAAGCACATAGCCAGTAAGACGACCTATCCATTTTTCTATGGCGTGATCGCTTTGACGCTTCTATGGCCGTCCGTATCCAAGATTATCCGCATCGTCGCTTATATGTGGGGAAATGTGGCGATGGCCGTCGGTGACAGCTCTCCTTTATATATATGGGACTACCAGACCATGCGGGCAATCACCGACCCGCTCGCGCAGCCACAATACACAATAGCGCTGGCCGCCTTCGCGATGGGGCTGGGTGCGCTCTGTCTTTACGGCACTCCGTTTATTTCTCTCTACATACTGTCCGGTCGGGTCTATGAGTCGGTAGCGACCGTGGTCTCAAGCTGGATGGGCGCGATGGTCGGCACTGGTATCGAAAAGTACAGCGCCGAAGCTGCGGCCTCAATCAATCGGCAGGCTGAAGCCACTCAATACAACGCTGGCTACCAAGCGGATGTCACTCGATCCGCCGGACAACAGGAAGGCGGCAACTTACGAGCGCAAGGACAGCGGTCAGCTCAACTTGCTTCAATTCAGGCGGCGTTAACCAGCCAGGTAGCAGCTACAAGCGGCGCCGCAACCACGCAAAGAATGATCATTCAAGCAGCGGCGGGATTTCAGAAGACTCAAGTTGGCTCAGATGTCTCGCGCAGTATTCGCGAAACAAACATCGGAAAAGATCAGCAAGTGGTTACGTTCGCTGCGTCCGCAGATACAGAGAAGGACGCCG
>CBFHBI010000034.1:0-10330 GCA_965653755.1 uncultured Blastocatellia bacterium | reverse complement strand
TATCTTTCTCAATAACTCAACCGACCGCTTATTGATCATCACCGGTCCAAACATGGGCGGCAAGAGCACTGTGCTGCGGCAGACCGCACTCATTTGTATTCTCGCGCAAATGGGTTCGTTCGTTCCGGCGGAAAGCGCGCGCTTGCCATTGCTCGATCGCGTGTGGACGCGCGTCGGCGCTTCGGACGATCTCGCGCGCGGCCGTTCGACATTCATGGTCGAGATGACTGAGACCGCGGCGATCCTCCACAATGCGACGCCGCGCTCGTTAGTGCTGTTGGACGAAATTGGGCGTGGGACGGCGACCTTCGATGGACTTTCCATCGCCTGGGCTGTCGCCGAATATTTGCACGACTCGCCCGAGCTCTGCGCGAAGACCCTGTTCGCGACGCATTATCACGAGTTAACTGAATTAGCTGAGCGGTTATCGGGCGCGCAGAACTATCAAATCACGGCGACTGAACGCGAAGGTGAAGTTGTCTTTCTGCATCGCCTCGAACGTGGGCGAGCGTCGAAGTCCTACGGCATCGAAGTGGCGCGTCTCGCCGGCATGCCGCCCGCCGCTTTGGCGCGCGCGCGCGAAGTTCTTGAAAGATTGGAACGCTATGAACTGGATGTGTTTGCGGAAGAGGTCCAAGCAGCCGAGCAAGCGATTGCCGCTGGTGCAACGGCCGGTGCTGAAAATCGCGCCTTGAGCAAGGCCGCAGCGAATGCTGCTCGGCGGCGCATGGCTGCGCAGTCATCTTTGTTTGATTTGGCCAATCAGAAGATTGTTGATGAATTGCGTGCGACGGCAGTCGAAGAATTGAGCGCGGCAGAAGCAAAGGAACTTCTGCGCGAGCTGAAGGATCGCGTTATTTAGTAACGACCGTTTGTCTATCGAATTATTTTCAGGACGCTTTGGCTGCGTCCCGAATGACTAGATCGAAAGTACCTGGCGCCACCTTACGAAAGCGGCTGTTGCGATTGAGAGACACCGCGATACTGATGGTCGGATTGTTCCCGGTGAAGCTGAAACCACCTTCCACCAAACGATTGTAAATCTCGTTAACATGCAAAGGGCCACCAACCTCGCGCAGAATCATCGTGGCCGCCTGCGGAATCGTTCTATCAAAAAAGCGATCGTCAAGCGGCTCGATGTTGTTCCGTAAGGGAGGAACATTGTGCCTCTGCGGGTTGTTCGGGTGCTGGGCCAGTTCCGCCTGGGCCAGGCGTCGCTGCAGTTCAACTTCCAACTCGCCCACCGAAGTCGTCCCAACCGGCGTGGACGGTCCAGTCATCACATTGGACAATAGCCGAAAGATCGCCGCCTCGGTCTGTCCGGCGAGCGTGTCCATTTCAGCGAGTTCGGCGCGAATGATCTCCGCTTCCGATTCCAATTCAGCAAGTCGCGCTGAAAGGCGGGTACGGGCCGCGCGCGATTGCCGGAGGCTCTGTTCAAGACGTGCGATGAGCGTTTCGTTCGCCATGGCCAGCGGAATTGTAGATTGACCTCGATTGGCTTGGCAATAACTTTCGCGTGCCAGCCCTGGAACCGAAGTAAACTCGGGTTTGCGCAGAACGGTAACCCCAGGAACTGTGATTACCGATCGCGCTCGATAATATATGAAGGGATGGCGGTCAATGCGTCCGCGTAAGGCGAATTCTCGAGACCGTCGAGCGCCGCACGGGCGGCTTCGGCATATTCAAACGCACGCTGCTGCGTAAGAGCCAGCGCGCCAGTTCGTTCGAGTGCGCTTACCAGCGTCTGGCGCGAGACGTTTTGATAACCGGCGTCGCTCATGGCCTTCTGGACAGTCGAGCGCATCTCCGGCTCACGCTGCAACAAGAGAATCAGCGGCAACGAAAGCTTGCCCTCAATCAGGTCAGCGCCCGCCGGTTTGCCGAGCACATCTTCAGTGCTGGTGAAATCGAGCAAGTCGTCGATCAATTGAAAAGCGACGCCGAGACTCATGCCATAATCACGCATTGATGATTGCTGTTGCGGTCCGGCGCCGCCGAGCAACGCGCCAATCTCGCAGCAGGCGCTGAAGAGATAAGCAGTCTTGCGCGCGATCACATCGAAGTATTGCTCTTCCAAAACATCTGTGCGCCCTAACAACGTCAGTTGCAGCAATTCGCCCTCGGTCATCTTTCGGGTAACCGCGGTAAGGATGTCGAGGATCTCGAGCGAGCGTTCGGCGAGACTCGTTTCGAATGCCGACATGTAAAGCCAGTCGCCCATCAGCACCGCGGTCTGATTGCCGAACTCGGAATTAATCGATGGACGATTGCGGCGCGTCTCGGCTTTGTCGATCACATCGTCATGGACCAGCGTAGCAGTGTGCAGGAACTCCATTACCGTCGCCATGCGGATCGCGCTTTGGTTGGAGCCGTCACCGCCGACAGCGTAATTCGAAAGAATGGTCAGCGCCGGCCGCACGCGTTTGCCGCCGGAGCGCCGCAAGTAATCGCCCATGTAAGCGATGACTTGAATATTAGATCGCGCCTGCCGCTCAAATTCCTGTTCAACCAGCAGCAATTCATTCGCGATTACGCCAAAGATGCGCTTGGCTGAGACTTGCGCTTCTTCGAGAAGGATGGTTTGTTCTGCTGCAGGCATCGTTAGTTCCAGTTCATCGTATCCGCTTTGTATTTGAAAGCGTTCGCCCTCGCGTTAATTCGTTCGATAATTAGTAAACTGCATGTTGATGCCGAAGTCTTTGGCTTTCAGCGCGGCAATCACCTGCTGAAGTGTGTCGCGATCCTTGCCGGAAACGCGCACGGTGTCGCCTTGAATCGACGCTTGAACCTTCGCTTTCGAATCCTTGATCAACTTGACGATGTCCTTCGCCTTTTCCTGCGGGATACCCTGTTGAATCTGGACGCGCTGACGGACTGTTCCGGCGGCGGCGGGCTCGACGGTCCCGTAACTTAAGGCCTTCAGCGGCACGCCGCGACGGACAAGCTTCTGTTGCAGGATGTCGTTCATGTTCCGCAGCTTGGTTTCGTCTTCCGCGGTGAGCACCAACTCTTTCTCTTCGGCGACAACGTTTGCGTGACTGCCTTTGAAATCAAACCGCTGGCGTACCTCTTTCAGAGTCTGGTTGATCGCATTGCCGATCTCAGCGCGATCGACTTGCGAGACAATATCAAAGGAGTTCTGCTGGGCCATTTATCTCTTTGTAGTACAGGATGAGAATAGCATCAAAATCCGAGCATGTGAAAGTGTTCTCTAGAATTTGAGCCATCACTTTGGAGTCTGAAATTTGGATTTGGAAATCGGCGGTTTCCGCGTTTGAAAAAAGACTCAACTGTCACCGCGTCATGACACAGCAAACAACCGTTTGAAGTTTTCAGTGGTCGCTGCCGCAACCTCGCCAACACTCTGATCGCGAAGCTCGGCCATGCATCGCGCAGTCTCAACGACGCGCGCGGGTTCGTTTCTCTGGCCACGAAAAGGAACAGGAGTCAGGTAAGGACAATCCGTCTCAACCAACAACCTATCAAGCGGCAGTTGTCGTGCGACATTTCGCAAGTCTTCGGCTTTCTTGAAAGTGAGATTACCGGCAAACGAAATGTAGAAGCCGAGGTCGATCGCGTCACGGGCCATCTGCAGACTACCGCCAAAGCAATGCAACACGCCGCCGCGCTCATAATCGCTTAGTTCTTCGCGAATGATTTTGATGGTGTCGCCGTCAGCTTCACGCGAGTGAATGATCACCGGCAGTTTCAGTTCGCGCGCGATTCTCAATTGGCCGGCGAAGACCGACCGCTGCACGTCTCGCGGCGAATGGTCGTAATGATAGTCAAGTCCGATTTCGCCCCACGCAACAACGCTCTGGCTTTGCTTGGCCAGATGAAACAGGCGCTCTTCGGCCGCGGCGTCGAACAGCTTGGCGTCATGCGGATGAACGCCAACTGCCGCGTAAATGGCTTTGTGTTTTTCTGTTAATTCAACCGCACGTTCGAACGCGCCGCTATGAGGATCGCCAGTGCCGACGTTGAGCATCGTCGTCACGCCGGCATCGATCGCCCTGGCGATAACGTCTCGGCGATCGGCATCGTATTCCGTTCCGTCGATATGGCAATGAGAGTCAATGAGGGTCATCGAGAAGTTTGAGAACCTGGAGGGTAGCGACCGGATTATTTGAGATTTGACACTTGAGATTTGCCATTGGTCATTTCAGAATTAGCTTTGACATTGGTCATTTCAGAATTCTCCGTGCGAGGATCACAAGAAACCTCGTGAATCTATTGATGTGAACTTGCTGCAATCAAATTAAGAAATGAGAAATGGCAAATCTCAAACGTCAAATGATCCAGTCACTACCGCTCCCGGTTCTGATACGATCTCAATTCTTCGTTATCTTCAGATTCGTCACAAACACTTCTGTGTTGTGCGCCGAGCGTAAACCATAGACGCCGTCGGTGCTCTTCAGCTTGCCTGCGGTAACGACGTCAGACTTCTGTCCAGTCCACACTACTTTGTTATTAATCGAACAGGTGACCTGGTCACCTTTGACTGACATCGCAATGTCCTGCTCGACCGGTTGGCCCACCGCCGCGGCTTTATTGACAGCCGCATCGGGGGTGCCACGTCCATTCATCTGAAACGGCGCCGGTCCCATCCCGCGCACGATAAACTTGCCGTCGCCGTAAGCTGCGCAATAGAGGTAGGACTGCTGCTCCGTGCCTAAATCGTTCCCGGCGATGACAATCCCGTACGGGTGCGGGTGCGTATTCAGATTCATAAACTTCGGTTCACGAAAATGCGCGCTGACCGTGTAGTCGCCCGAAGCTTTGTTTGCCGGATTCCAATAAGTAATCGCCGGCCCGGTGACCACATGAATCGCGTCACCTTCCTTGGCAAACTTCGCGTTGTTTGGCGTCATCCCCTGCGAAGCCTCGCGCGCATCAACCTTTCCGGCCCAACCGGACACGGTGATGCCGCCGCCGGCGACCGCACGCGATGTGTCATCCTGCTGATCGTGCGAGAAGACAGACGGAATGAAGATCAACGCAAGCACAAGTACGAACGGAATGTAGCGACGTGTCATTTGACGGTCCTCCTCGAAATTTTTGAGCCGGATGATAATAATGTGAATAGTCGAAGGAAGAAAGTCAGCGCTGGTGGGATTTGTGTCCGGCACAATTAGTGTCGAGGCCGTTTTCGGGTCGTGATGAGAGTTTAATACGCCGCGGCTTCGCCTTGCTGGAACGTATCGAGCCTCGCCGCGTTAATAAATCAGGATTCCAAAAAGGAGCACTTGCCATGACTCGACATCAAGATGTTCTTCGTATGCGGCCGCGTTATGAATCGACCAAGAGCGTAACAATCGCCGGAATTATTTTCATCGCATTTATCATCCTGCCCCTTTCGATTATGGCCCAGGACACAGCGCCTAAGGGCACTCAGGCGCCAGCGAAAACCTCGCCGTCTTCAGCCGACGATGAATTAACCCAGCTCCGCAAACAGGTGGCGCTGCTCAGAAGTGAAATCGTCCAGCTCGACGCCAAACTGAAGAGGTTTGAGCGTTATGAAAAGATCGATTACACCCGCGATTTGATGATTAAAGAAGAGCAGCGCGTGCGTGACCTGCAAAACGAACTCGCCGAGACTGCTGCCAAGGAGACCGCGCTGCAAAAGCGTCTGTCTGAAATAGAAGAGCTACAACGCCCCGATCGTATCGAGCGGTCGCTGGCCGGCGTCGGTTCGGTAAAACCCGAAGAAGATCGCGCGTCAATCTCGCGACGGTTAGCAGACGAGAAACGCAACATCCAAACTCAACTCGAAACTCTGCGCACCAGCCGCACGCGCATCCCGCCAATGATCGCCAACGCCGAGGAATCGATCGCGCGACTTAAACAGCGTTTGATTGAAATCAGGGCGGTACACTGATTAGAGTCACTTCACAGAACGCACAGGACAACGGGCTCGCCCGACTCGGGGCACTAGCCCGACCGTCAGGGAGGGCTCACTCAACTGAGAACGGATGATCCTGACCAAGTACCACGTACTCAATTGCTTTTTGCACATGTCGCTCTTTCCAGAGATAGACAGTACTGCCATGCCTCGACCAAGGGTGGATTGCTTTATCGAGTCCAAATCTTCTCAGGGCACGCGTTGAATACGATTTGAAAGTCGCGAGGATTGGCTCAGGTGGCCTTGAGCCAGCGACGACTGTGTGCACATGATTCGTTCTCGCATTCACCGCATAAAGCGTGTACTTCCGATGAAGACACACCTCGCGAATCGAATCTTCGACAATCTTCCGCTGGCTCTTGTTGAGTCGAACGGGAAGGCACTTGAGCTGATCTGTCTCCAATTGGTTAAGGCGGGGTCGCGGTGGGATGCGAACTACGCCTCTCATTGCTTTTGAATCACGCCGGTAAGAGCCCCGATCATCACCATGCAGCCAAGTACCGTAGCAGCGAAAAGTAATCAGGTAGGCGAGAGGAAACTCATTGTCATCAAAGTCGCGCATTGCTGCGCATTATGAGCCCTCCCTAACGGTCGGGCTAGGGCCCCGATGCGTCGCTCGCGCCCGCGCTTTCATAGCTCGCGCCATGCGGCACTTACGCCGAGTGAGTCACCACGGGGCATTAGCCCGCGCGTAAGCAAGGGCTCAAATGTTCCATAGTCAGCGGGAAAAAAAAGCAAACCCTTGATGAAGGCGTAACCCAATACACGACGGCCGCACCTAGTCCAGTAATCGTAGTTAGCCAAAAGTCAGCCGGCCAGAATCTTACGAAATGCACTGAAGCCGCGCGCTCCGACGCTTCGAACGCTTTAATAGCCGTCAATAACTCTTCAGGCGAAGAATGGTTCTCAGGATTCTGAACTACGTTCATATACTTCTTCAGCAGCCGTGAACTGTAATGTGCTTTGTAGATCTCAAACAGCACAAAGATGACTAGTGAGACAAGAAGCAAAAAGGCTGAGATGAGCACCTGTGAGCGGCTCAAAACATCCCTCGTAAATTGCCACAACGCAAACAGCCCAGCATAACCAGCGACGATTATCAGGTTGGTATAAGCATTGGCTTTGTCGTACGAGCCGGCGATGATCCGAATCTGAAAGATCGACGGCTAACTCGATCTGTCGCTTTGTCTCATCATCAAGTTCGTGCGCTGGTATTGTCTCTGTACTATTCATAGCTATTAATCGCGCGCCGTTGCCGCTCGTTCACCGGTGGCCTCTCCCTCCACCATCTGCTCCAAAGCCGTCTCAGTCTGCAGACGATTCTGAAATGCCGCATGCACAAACGAGGCGAAGAGGGGGTGCGGCGCTAATGGTTTTGATTTGAATTCGGGATGGAATTGGCAGCCGAGGAACCAGGGGTGTTCGTCGCGACTCAGTTCTACGATTTCGACGAACTTGCCGTCGGTCGAGATGCCGCTGAAGACCAGGCCGGCTTTTTCCAGCGCGTCGCGGTACGTGGGGTTGAATTCGTAGCGGTGGCGGTGTCGTTCGCTGATCTCGGTCGCGCCACTGTAGATTTCTTGCGCGAGTGAGCCGGCCGACAGACGACAGATCCAGGCGCCGAGACGCATGGTGCCGCCCATCTCTTCGACGTTTACGAGATCGCGCAGCTTAAAAATGATTGGGTGCGGCGTCTCGACGTTGAATTCGGTTGAGTCGGCGTCTTTCAGGTCGCAGGCGTTGCGCGCGAATTCGATGCACGCGGTCTGCATGCCGAGGCAGATGCCGAAGTACGGCGTGCGCGTTTTGCGCGCGTAGGAAATCGCGCGAATCATCCCTTCGACTCCGCGCTTGCCGAAGCCGCCGGGCACGAGGATGGCGTCAAAGTCGCGCAGACGGGCTTCGTAATTCGAATCGTCCATCAATTCTTCCGATTCGATCCACTTGATATTCACGCGCAAGTTGTTGGCGACTCCGCCGTGGGTGAGCGCTTCACGCAGAGACTTATAGGAATCTTCCAGCTCGACGTACTTGCCAACGATCGCGATCGCAGTTTCGCCCGCCGAGGGTTCGCGAATCGTGTCAACCAGCTTGCGCCATGCAGTCAGATCGGTTGAAGGGGCGATTTCGGTTAGATGAAGCAATGAAACGATTCGTTCGTCAAGATTATGTTCATGAAAGGCAAGCGGCACATCGTAAATCGTATCGACGTCGAGCGCGGTAATGACGTCGCGCTCCTGCACATTACAGAAGAGCGCAATCTTGGAACGCAGATCATGCGAGAGCGGGCGATCTGATCTGCAAAGCAGGATGTCCGGTTGAATACCAATCTCGCGCAGCTCGCGCACAGAGTGTTGCGTCGGCTTGGTTTTCAATTCACCCGACGCGGCGATGTAAGGCACGAGCGTGACGTGGATGAAGAGCGCGTTTTCCCTGCCCTCTTGATTGCCCATTTGGCGGATGGCTTCGAGGAATGGCAGCGATTCGATGTCGCCGACAGTGCCGCCGATTTCGACAATGACGACGTCGGCATCGCCATTGGCCGTGACTTTGCGAACGGCATCTTTGATTTCGTTGGTGACGTGCGGAATGACCTGGATTGTCTTCCCCAGATAATCGCCGCGGCGCTCTTTCTCAATCACTGAAAGATAAATGCGGCCAGAGGTCCAGTTGTTCGACTGCGAAAGGTGCGCGTGCGTGAAGCGTTCGTAATGGCCGAGGTCGAGATCGGTCTCGGCGCCATCGTCAGTGACGAAGACTTCCCCGTGCTGAAACGGCGACATCGTGCCGGGATCGACGTTGAGGTAGGGATCCAGTTTGATGAGTGTGACGTGCAAGCCGCGCGCTTCGAGCAAGGCGCCGATCGAAGAAGCGGCCAGGCCTTTGCCGAGACTGGAAACTACGCCACCGGTTACGAAAATGTATTTAGGCATGTGAGCTTACCTCCGTCGTCGTTTGAGCCCTCCCTCACGGTCGGGCTAGTGTCCCGCTTGCTACGCCCTCCCTTACGGTCGGGCTACTGCCCCGATCCTGCTTCGGGCGGATCGTCGGCTTCTTCCTTGTCGTCATAGATTCCGCGACGCAGATCCTGTTGCACCTCGACAGATTTCTTAGCCTGCGGATCGAGTATCTGCTGCAAACCCATTAATCCCGCCGTGCGCGCACCCATTTGCTTGCGTCGCTGAAACTCTTCTTCGTCTTTGACTCCGTATGGCTTAGTGAGTTGATTCAGACCGAACAGCGCCGCAATCATCAGCAGCGCGATCACGCCAAATCCGATCCAATCATTCGCGCTAATCATTCCCGCCATTCTTCTTTTCCTTGATCGCGTGGGACCAAACGTGGTCCTCACCGACTTGTGTTAGCGTGCTGGTGCTCACGGAATTGTTTATTACGATTCTCGATACGACATCTCGGTAATACCACGCAAAATATATTGAGCCGAGTGTTGGCTTATCCTTGTCGGTGTAATCGACGGAAATCCCGTTAGGGTAGGGGGGCGGAAAACGCTGAAAGGAACCGCGGAAGTAATTCTCGGCTTTCAGAATCTTTGTGGCAGTTTGATCGATCGTGTACACGTATTCTATTCCGCAGACCGCGACGCCGCTTGTTTCATCAGAAGCCGGTAGCATCCATACCGTAAAAGTCTTGTCTGTATTGCGCTTGATGAATCCAGCGAGTTTAGGCGAATTTGCAGGCTTCTTTAGGTCGTTCGTAACCAGATCAAGCCCGCGAGCATGTGCCACCAGAAAATCGTTTTCAATCTTGGCATCGGTGCGGGAGATAACCCTCTCTGCATTCATTACATAATGAAAGACCAGATCATAGGTGTTGTCATTCAGTCTCCCCATCACTGAATGCCACACGCCATTCTGATCCTGAAAGGAGAACCACTCTTTGCCCAACACTCTACCCAAGCGCGCCACTTCGGCGTTGCTCGCAAACGACAGTGCGTGATCTGATGTCCTCACAGCCACTTCATCGTAAGTGACAAGCCATTTAGCAACTTCAAGTTTGCGGTTGAAGTCAGCGATATCGAATTGAGGCTTCGCCCGGTTTGCACCCTGTCCCACTGCGAGCGGAAATGAAACGATGACGAGCAGAAGAGCCTTGCCAGCTCTTCTCAGCCGGAAGCGAGACATTAAAGTTGTTCTTGACATTTTCAGCATCATTGACACGGAGCTATCCCCCACCTTTTTGCCAAAATGGCGCGCACGGATTCTAAATCTTCCATGGTATCGACGCCGATTGAGTGTGATGCGGCCTCGACCACTTTGATCTTCACGCCGCGATCAACCGCGCGCAATTGTTCCAGCGACTCTTCCCGTTCCCGTTCGGATTGCGGCCAACGTGTGAATTCAAGCAGGAATTCGCGACGATATGCATACAAACCCGTGTGCTTCTTGAAACTAAAAAGCAGCGCCG
>CBFHBI010000033.1:0-10406 GCA_965653755.1 uncultured Blastocatellia bacterium | reverse complement strand
CAGGACGTCCAGACGGCAATCTCAGCCGCGCTGCCGCAATTGCCGCCGGGCATGCCAACGCCGCCCAGCTTGCGCAAATCAAATCCGTCCGATAGCCCGGTCCTGCTCTTGACGCTCAGCTCGGACGTGCTGTCGCTGCAGAAGATCGATGAGTACGCCGAGACTTTGATTGCGCAACGCATCTCGATGGTTGACGGCGTGTCGCAAGTGCAGGTTTATGGCGCGACGAAATATGCCGTGCGCATCCAGATGGATCCGAACGCCCTGGCCAATAAAGGGATTGGCGTGGACGATATCGATACCGCGCTGCGCAATGCCAATCCGAACACGCCGACGGGAACGCTCTACGGAAAATATTCGAATCTCACAGTCCAAACCAACGTCGCGCTCGACAACGCCACGCAATTTAAGAGTCTGATCGTCGCCTATCGCGACGGCTCGCCGGTACGTTTGGAAGAAGTCGCCAATGTCCTCGACAGCGTGGAGAATAATAAAGCGGCGAGCTGGTACAACGGCCGCCGCAGCGTCACCATGGCCGTGCAGCGTCAGCCGGGAACAAATACCGTCGCGGTGGTCGATGCGATCAAAGCACTCATCCCGCAGTTCAGACAGCAATTGCCGGCGTCGGTCAACCTCGACATTCTCAACGACCGTTCGCTCTCGTTTCGTCAATCAGTCGATGACTTGCAGTTCTCGCTGGTGCTCGCCATGGGTCTGGTGGTGATGGTGATCTTCCTGTTTCTGCGCAACGTACGCGCAACCATCATCCCGACGCTGGCGCTGCCGACTTCAATTATCGGCACCTTCGCGGTGATGTATCTGCTGAAGTTCAGCCTGGACAATTTATCTCTGATGGCGCTGACCCTTTCGGTCGGATTCGTCGTCGATGACGCCGTCGTGATGCTCGAGAACATCGTGCGCCGGATCGAGATGGGCGACAGCGTCATGGAAGCGGCGCTCAACGGCTCGCGCGAAATCGGCTTCACGATCGTTTCGATGACCGTCTCGTTGGTCGCAGTTTTCATTCCGGTTTTGTTCATGGGCGGAATTCTCGGCCGGCTTTTCCGCGAGTTTGCCATCACGATCAGCGTGGCAATTCTGGTATCGGGTCTCGTTTCCTTGACCCTGACGCCGATGCTCGCCAGCAAACTTTTAAGAGCAAAAGACATTCGCGCGAGCGCTCTGCACGACGAGGGCAGCGCTCAAGCCCGGCGCCGCGGTTGGTGGGGATTCACTGAAGGCATCTACAACCGCGTCATACAGTTTTATGAATGGTCGCTGCGCGGTGTGTTGGCCCATCCGCTGTTCACCATTGCGGTTAGTTTGATTCTCGCGGTCTTCACTTTCTATTTGTTCGGCGCCGTGCCGAAAGGTTTCAGTCCCACTGGCGACACGGGTTTGTTGTTTGGCAATACCGAAGCGGCGCAGGGCATTTCGCTCGATGACATGATCAAGCATCAGAATAAGATCGCCGACATCATCAAGAACGATCCGAATGTGCAGTCGTACGCTTCGTCGGTAGGTTCCGGCGGCAGAAACAACGGCAGCAACAGCGGCACGATTTTTATCGGCTTGAAACCTTTGAATCAACGCATCAGCGCCGACGAAGTGGTCGAGGAGCTAAGACCCAAAGTTTCGCGCGAGCCAGGTCTGCGGGTGATCCTGCAGAATCCGCCCAGCCTCAACGTCGGCGGCGGCTTCGGCCGCAGCACTTATCAAGTGACGATTCAGGCTTCGAGCACCGCCGAGTTGGCCGACGCGGCGCCACTGCTCGAAAAGAAAATGCGCGAGATGCCGATTCTTCAGGACGTCAACAGCAACCTGCAAATCAACACGCCCCAAATCAACGTCGAAATCGATCGCCAGCAAGCTGCAACTCACAACGTCACGATTGCGCAGATTCAGACCGCGCTCGGCGACGCGTTCGGCTCGCGCCAGGTCTCGACGATCTACATGCCGACCAACGAGTACCAGGTGATTCTCGAAGCCAAGCCCGAATTCCAGGCCGATCCCACCGCTCTCGGTCGACTCTTTATCCATTCATCAGCAGGCGGCCGGCTCGTGCCTTTGAGCGCAGTCGCCAGTTTTAAGACGACCGTCGGCCCGGCGCAGGTTAGTCACTACGGCGAGATGCCGGCCACGACGATTTCATTCAATCTCAGGCCGGGCGTCTCTCTCAGTCAGGCGACCACCGAAATTCAAAACGTTGCGCGACAAAATCTTCCCGCCACGATCACGACGACGTTTCAAGGCTCGGCACAGGTTTTCCAACAGTCGTTACAAAATCTGACGCTGCTGCTGCTCGTCGCCGTGCTGGTGATTTATCTGGTGCTCGGAATTCTTTATGAGAGCTTCATCCATCCACTCACGATTCTTTCAGGCCTGCCATCAGCCGGACTAGGCGCGTTGCTGACGCTGATGATCTTCCACCGCGAACTCGACATCTACGCCTTCGTCGGATTGATCATGCTGATCGGCATCGTAAAGAAGAACGCGATCATGATGATCGACTTCGCGCTCGACAAGCAGCGCCGCGAAGGCGAACGACCACGCCAGGCAATCTACGACGCCTGCGTAATCCGCTTCCGCCCAATCATGATGACGACGATGTCAGCGTTGATGGGAACTCTGCCAATCGCATTGGGTTGGGGCGCCGGCGCTTCGGCGCGCCGTGGTCTCGGCCTTGCAGTCGTCGGTGGATTGATCGTCTCGCAGGTGCTGACACTTTATCTCACGCCGGTTGTTTATTTGTATTTTGAGCGATTCCAGGAATGGATGAGTGGAAGCAAACGTTCACCAGCAACCGATCGTGGCCCCTCAAGCGGCGCAGTCGCGCGCCCGTAGATGAACCCGCGCCTCAGACCTCCCTGCGCATCTTCAATCGAACCGTTCCTTATTTCATGTGCCTTCTAAACCATTCCACAATTCTTCGGTCGGCGTCCGCGCGATTGAGTGGTACGCCATGAGCGTCGCGCGCATAGACGACCAACTCATAGGTCTTCCCCGCCTCTTGCAGCTTTTGGGCTAGCGTTAGCACCTGGCTTGGACTCACGCGCCAATCTGACGTGCCATGCAGTAGCAATAGCGGCGTGTTGATCTTGTCCGCCCAGAACACGACGGACCGCTCGCGCAGTGATTCTTCTCCATGTTTCTCGAAATCAGGAATCAGCCGCTTGTAAACATTCGTCGTCAAAGCCGGACGATCCTTGCCCCAGGTAGTTAGGTCAGTAATACCGCTGATGACAGCCGCCGCCCTCACGGGAGAATTATTCTTGAGGGCTAGGTAAGTCATCATCCCACCGCGCGACGCGCCGAGCATAAAGATGTTTTCCGTGTCCACATAGCCAAGGAACTTCGCCAATGAGACAAGGTTCATCACGTCATGCAAGTCCGCGCCGCCGAACTCGTCTTGCCCTTCGCTGCCGTCAATGCCCCGGTACTGTGAGCCGATGACGACAAAACCGCTTGAGACGTAATGGTAGTAACCGAACTGGGCCCACGGCGTCAGTTTTCCCAAATCGCCATTGCCGCCATGATTGACGATGATGAGCGGTAGCTTCCTGGCTTCCGTATTCTTCGGCTTCCAAATGAACCCGACGACCTTCAGGCCGTCGCTCATGTATTTGATCCGGCGGCATTCAAACCCGGTGTAAGCCTTCTCGCGCTCAAACTCTTCTTTGCCCAACAAATGGGCCGCGAAGTCGGCGGGCATCTCAATCTTTGAGCCAGCCTGCCTCGCAGTTTCGACTTCATCAGCGAATGAACGTTTTGACGATTCCACATACTGTTCGTAAGTGCCCAAAGTGCTCGGCGCACATGGTGTCTGCTCGACGATCACGCCATCATTCTTAACTGCGGTTTGGGCCGCGGCGTTTAAGACGCCAATGAACAGCAAGGCAACCAGCGGCAAGAGTCGAGACATACAAGCTTCCTCTTTATCGAAAAGTCAGCACTGAACCGAAGAGTAACGCGGGCGCGCCTCAGCGCCACTATCGATTCATCAGCAGTGCTAGTTTGCGGCTCTCATCAAAAAGATGATACAACGCGCAATATTACAGTATCTCCAAGGAGTCGCCCATGAAACGAATCGCACTTCTCGTCGCTGGCGTAGTTGCGCTTTTGATGTCCGTAGGCCTCGCGTTCCAGGCCCAGACAGACGGCCCATATAAGGTGCTCAAGACCGCCAAGGTCGGAGGCGAAGGCGGCACTGATTACATCTTCGCGGACCCGGTCGGCCGGCGACTGTATATCCCGCGCGGCGCGACGCAAGCGCAACCGGCAACCGACACGACGCCCGCAGTGCCCGCCTTCGAGAAGCGTCTGACCATTTTCGATCTGGACACGCTTGCGTCGGTCGGCACGATTCCTGGTGTCGGTGGCAACGGCGCGACGGTGTGCCCGAACACCGAGCATGGCTTCACGAGCGACCATCCGGACCTTTCGATGTTCGACGTCAAGACGATGAAGCTCATCAAGACGATTCCAGTGCCGGACGGATTTCGGGCCGATGGCATTTACTGCGACACCTCCAGCGATCGCGTGTACATCGGAAGTCATCCGACCAAGAGCCTCATGGTGGTGGACGCGAAGGATGGGGCCGTGCTCGGCAACATCGATCTCGGTGGGACGCCCGAGCAGACCGTCGCCGATGGCAAGGGCACTGTCTATCAGGTTCTGCAGGATCGACCCGGCGGCGTCGCGGTGATCGATGCAAAGACAATGAAGGTGACTAAGACGTATCCCTTCGGCGACAACGGCGGATGCAACGGTCTGGCGTTGGATATCAAAAATCAGATTCTGTTCGCGGCGTGTAACGCCATCGGCCCAGCCCCGCCGCGTCCCAGCCCTGGTCAGCCGCCGTCACCGGCGCCGCCGGCGGCGCTCGATCCAAACGCGAAGCCGCCACAGACCTTTGTCATCTTGAGCGCCAAAGACGGTAGCATTCTCGCAAGACTTCCGCTCGCCGGCGGCTCCGACGGCGCGGCATTCAATCCCACGACGATGGAAGCGTTCAGCACCCAAGGCAACGGCACGATGACAATCGTCAAAGAGAAGAGCCCGACAAGCTTCGAGGTCGAACAGAATTTGAAGACGTGGCCCTCAAACGGCGCGCGCACGATCGCGTTCGACAGCAAGACGAACCATCTGTTCGCGATGGCGTCAGAGCTCGCACCACCGCCTGCGTCTCCACCGTCGGGCACGCCTGGTGGACCCCAACGCCCCCGCCCTGTTCCAGGCTCTTTCACGATCATTATGGTGGGAATGAAGTAGCGGAGGCGCGAACCTGCGAAGCAGGTGACAGCGTAAAGCCTGGGGCGTAAGCCCCAGGAAAAGAATTAACGATTATCAAGCCCGCGAAGCGGCGATAGCTGCTTGCTAAAATCACTTACTGGACGTGCCTGATAAACTGTGGGCATGCCCGATTCTTATACCAATCTTCTCTATCACATCGTCTTCTCAACCAAGGATCGTCGTCCTTTGATCACGCCTGAGCACGAGATTCGGTTGTACGATTACATTGGAGGTACGCTAAGGCGGGCTGGTGGAATTTGCCTCGAACTGAATGGAACCGAAGACCACCTTCATTTGCTCGCCAAGCTCCCACCAACTCGCGCTGTCGCAGATATCCTCAGAGATCTAAAAGCGAATGCCAGCGGATGGATGCATGAGGTCTTCCCCTCGCTCAAGGATTTCTCGTGGCAGCGTGGCTATGGAGCGTTCACTGTCAGCCAGTCAAATGTGGATGAAGTTCGCCGATACCTCGCACGGCAGAAAGAACATCATCGGAAAGTTACATTTCGTAATGAGTTCATTCAATTCTTGCGGGCGAATAGGATTGAATATGATGAGAGATACATTTGAAACGGCTGACGCTCCCTCCGCAAGCTTGTTGTGTTTGGGGAGATGCTCCATCCAACCTGCGGAGCAGGTGACAGCATAAAGCCTGGGGCGTAAGCCCTAGGGACACGCATCGAAACGATCATTGAGCCCGCGAAGCGGGCGACATCCTACAAGCAAGCTTTCCAATGGTCAAACTAGCGTCCTTGGAAGAGCCTCATTTCAGATGCGCTCAATTGGTTCTTTCGATTCACGCATGATGACGACGGCCAGTTGAATTGAAACGGCTGTCGCTCGCTCCGCGAGCTTGTTGTGTTCTACGAACGTGATCCTGGGGCTTACGCCCCAGGCTTTATGCTGTCACCTGCTCCGCAGGTGTTTTTAGCAGGCTCAGAGAGCAGGTGTTGGGTATACCCCGCCTTAACTAACTCTTCATATGCACCCCAAACTACTTCCGGAATCTCCTGATAAATCTGAAACCCTCTCTCAGGATAGATTTTGATCCGCTGCAAATCACCCACCATGATGCTGACAACTTCGTCAGGCGTGAGCGCACCGTTCACATACCCTGCGAGATATTCGTCGAACGACACTCTTGGTGAAGTGACGATAACTTCCTTCTCAGGCCAAACCTTCCTGAAAGTGGCAAAGCTGCGGCGCTCCATATAAGGCTTCTGCACCAGAATGAACTTCTGCGGGTCGATCTGCTCCTGCGCCAGAAGCCGTTTCGTAAACAGAATGTTCTCGCCTGTGTTCGTCGATTTGTTTTCCACCAGGATCTTCTCACTTGGCACGCCCAAACGGATGGCAATCTCGGCAAATTGATCACCCTCCGCCTTGTCCCAAAGTTCTCGGGTGATTGCCCCCAGCCCACCTGAAAAGATCAGCCACGGCGCCCATCCAGCCAGAAACAATTCCGCGCCTCGTTCAGCCACTCTCAGGTCATGACTGCAAAGCACAAGAATCGCGTCAGCCCGCTCAAGCCGATGGTTCAACTGATGATAATTCCAAAGCACGTCGGCCAAAGCATGCGTGTGAGTGTTCATGGATGAGACGAACGCCTAACTACGGACACGGGTAACCATCAGTAATTGACGAACTACCTATTAAGAATCGTCCGGCTTATCGGAACAATCTAACAATCGAAGAATCGAAGGCCTGACCCCATTCGATATTTGACCTTATTGGATCTCATATTGAAGCAAACCGAGAAGATAGGATCGCAATACGGTGGGATCGTATCGCGCGAAAGTTGACTCAGCTTTTTGGAGCAGGCCATTTCCGATATTGAGGTAGTTGCTTCCTGCTAATTCGAACACTATTGGTGCTCCGGCTAAATTAGCGAGGGGAATTTGCTGTCCTACAGATTGCTCTACCTCGCTTATTACATTTTTCAGAAACGGCGGTATGTCGTCTAAGGTGGCCGCTATTGTCACATCGGACTGCAAAGGCGCTTCAACATCGTAGAGATCGAAAAAATACCGCTTTGACAAGTATGTAAGTGCGTCCTTGCTATTGACATAGTCGCTTCTGCCAGATTTATAACTGACACTGGCATACTTGAGCGGAACTACTAAGAAACCACGTTTCGAGAGACTGTCTCTAATAATTTTGGCGAGACTATTGTCGGCTAAGTAATAATTTGCGGAATATACACGGTATCTCCCATCCTTCTTGATTATTTCCAATGCTTCTCTGAAAGAACAGTCCTTTCCATATAGCTGGACAAACCATACGTCTAGCAACAATTCAGCAGCTTCAGCCGAACTTACCGGTGGACATTCAATTTCCCGGGAAGAAACTTCGCCAGCAGTATTCTTAGTTCTTAACGTAACGGATTTTGATCGCTGCTCTATCTTTTCTGCCTCTACAAGGTAAGCAATAAATAGGTCACGTAACTCTTCACGTACTTCCTCCTTGTTTTCGCTTGTTGCAGTTATCAGTAGTTCCCGGAGTGCACGTGATATTTCATTACGAATTTCGCGCGATTTCTCATTTGGAACGATCGTATCTCTCGCCATGTTTAAGTCGATCACACTTGGATAGAAGTTGATTTCGCCGCCGATCTTTGCCGGCATATAAGCTGGCATGATGGCGTCAGGGTTTCGGCTGATTAAGAAACCGGCACCGGATGCAAAGAGGTCTAGATTTGTTTTGGATAGGCCAAGATGCAATTCGAATTTGAACCGGGAGGCCGTCACGTTTGAAATTATTGCCGATTCAGTATTCCAAGTTTGCTTTAGCGCTATTTTCCGTCCGTCTTTGATAATCTTAACGAACTGTACATGCCTGCAAAACTCTTCGACGGATGCTAGGACGTCCAGATATGTCTCACCCGGCTCCAAGAAAGCTTCTCTTAACTCGACACGAACGGTAGTGCCAATTAGTTCAGGATGTCTTCTGACCTCAGATGACTCGTAATAAACAAATGAATCCGATACGCCCTTCATTTCCAGATTGATTTGTTCATGACCTTCTGCGGTTGTGGATATCAGGACTCGCTTCGCAAGCATGTATACACTCACAAAACCGATTCCGAATCTTGAAATCAGACGTAATCTGGTTTTTTCATCACCCTGGACGCGCTCTAGCACATTTTCTTCGTCCTTTATGCTCTTCCCAATTACGGCGAAATATTCCGATAAAATCAGAGGCGTCATGCCATCGCCATTATCGATCACCTCAAAGAATCCTCGCCTTGTATCGATGTTCACTGTCACAGAAGCCCGCGATTCAGAGCCGAACCTTATGTTGCCCTTTCGTTCGCAAGCGTCAACAGAATTCTGAATCAGTTCCCGTATGCTCACGTCTCGTCTGCTGTAGAGTGATTCGCCAATAAGTAGAGAGATGATCTTTCTAACGTCTGCTCGATAGCCACCGGGGAGTTCGCTATTCTCAGCATCATCCGCTTCAGCTTCGTACACGGTCACTAAGTGTCCCGATCGAATGGCTTTAACAAGCCGCTTCAGTGCATCTACATTAAAGAGGCCGGCACGCAAATCAACCCAAGTGGTGCCTTTCAGAAATGATGGTAGTTGCGGGTCGGACTCGGTGGTTCCGGGAAGGAGAACGGGTATCACCTTGAATGACGTGTCTTCCGCTCTTTTTCGTATGGCGGCTTTTGTTTCCTCTTTCTGCCAAACACCCGGCTCGTTTCGATAGAACACAATGCAACAGCTGGATTTTGACAAACCAGATTCCATAGCCTCCAACCAGTCGTCACCTGGCCCGATGCTGGTAATATCGAGCCATATTGTTAGCCCGCGCTCCGTTAGGTAATCGTAAATGCTACGGACATCCAGCTGATCTTCCCTGTTGTAACTTAGAAATGCATCATAACGGTCAATTTGCGGTTGTAGCTCAGTCGTGAGCTTTTCCTTTGGTTGAATTCGGCGCGCAGGATCAATTCGTTTAGGTGGACCAGACTCTTTCTCGGAATTATCGCTTTCCGCATAAATTGGACTTCTAAGTTGGGTTTCCTTTCCGCCTGAACGCCTCAGGTAAAGGACAATACCCAACGCGAACATCATCAAGATCGCAAGAATCCACCCCAGAAGTGAAAGCGCGCTAAGAGTATCAATTAGCGACAGCCATAATAGTAAATACATTTCTTGACTCCGTCGGTAACGGATTTTGCTGCGGTCACGCGCAGCCGTCAAGGTATTTCTTGGTCTAAACGCTGTTAATGGTTCGAGCCGCCATACGACCCGCGGTACGCGTGGGGGCTCGAGTCTTTGATATGTTGTCTCTAAAAATAAAAGAACCCCGGGCTCACGCCCGAGGCTATTAATCTTTCGCCGCTGCGCGGCTCAAAAACATTTTACCGTGCTTACTCAGGGTGGCGCTGCGCGTGTACCCTGGGCTAATCGACATCGAACGCTTTCAGCGTTCATTAAAACAACTGGAACTTAATCGTCAAATACTTCTTCGGATTTTGCCGAAAGTCGTAGAGCATCTTTACGCCTTCGGATGAGAGGTTGTTGACGTTGTTGTAGAGCGACTCGTCGGTGATCAGTTTGCCGAGCGTGCCTTCGCCGCGTTGGGCGTTGGCGACGACGTTATCGACGCGCGCGGCGGTGGTGTTGAAGCGAGCGATGGCGGTGCGGGCGTCGTTATAAATCGCTTCGTCCTTGATCAGTTTGCCGAGCGTGCCCTGGCCCTGGTTCACGCCGGCAATGATCTGATCGATCTGGTCCATCGAATGATTGACGCGATCGGCGATGCGATTGATCTTGTTGTACATCTCGTCGTTCGTAAGCAGCTTGCCAGCAGTCCCGCGGCCCGCATACAACTCCGCAGACAGCTTCTTCAGATTCGCAGCGATGTCGTTGGCGTTGTTGTAAAGCTGCTCGTCGTAGATGAACTTGCCGGCCGAGCCTTTGCCACTCTTAATCTGCGCAGCGAGTGCTTCAGCGTCGACAATGGTCGCATTGAAATTGTTGTACAGCGATTCATCATTAAACAGGCGGCCAACCGTGCCTTTGCCTTCGCGGACGTTCTTCACCACCTCATTCAATTCATCGGAGAGCTTGCCGAGCTTCTCGGCCAATTGAGTTCCCTGGTTGGCA
>CBFHBI010000032.1:0-10613 GCA_965653755.1 uncultured Blastocatellia bacterium | reverse complement strand
CTGAACGCATTCATCTCGGCGGCGGTGAGGAGCCGCGTGCCGCCCAGCAAACTCTGAAACGCCGGATTGAAATTCGACAACGACGCGCGATCGCCACGCCAATGAAGCGGTTCGGTGCCGATGATCCCGCGCAATGATTGCGTCGTCATCGGTCCTTTCATCGGATGGAAAAGCGAGTTGCCGAGTAAGCCACCCGATACCGTCTGCATCTGCCCCTGCGGATCGCCGAGGCTGCGCATTCTGATGACAACTGGCGCACGAGACATCGCCGTGGGCCGACAAGCTGGTGTCGTAAAGAAAACGCCGGCCATTGCGTACGGTGTCAGGCTCAGGATTGAAGCCGGCCGGAGTCGTCGCGATCTGTGTGCGACTCGCGAGATCGACGGTGCTGATCGATTCGTCAAATCGATTCAGCACGTACAGTAGATTGCGCGGTTCATTCAAAGCCAGTCCGGTCGGTCCCTGGCCTACCTGAATGCGTGCCAGAACCGAACCCTGGGAATTGATCACGCCGACTTTCGCCGAACCTGTAGCGGCCAGATAAAGCGTGCCGTCCGATCCGCGGACCAAATCACCCGGCAAGGCCAGGCTGCTCGCGCGTTCGGCATCTGACCCGGCGGGATTGTTGAAATCGATATGCGAGTTGAGATCGCTCGCCGCTACGTTCGGCGTACCGCTGAGAGAAATCGTGTCAAGGCGCGTGCTCAGAAAATGTCCACGCACATTCGGTTCGAACCTCACCAGGTTTCGCGCTTCATCGTTGGCCACAAAGAGACTATTGTTCGACTGATCGAAAACGGCATTGCCAATGTGCGTGCCCACGCCACGCACCAGCGTGCTCACTGCGGGAGTCGAGCTGTGCGCATCAATTACCACTACATCGATGTCGCCGAGTGTGTAGGGAATCGATGAAGTCCACTTCGCGTTGCCGGTTTCGTCGGCCCAGCCACTGCCGTTCCATTTCACAATCAAACCAACATTCGGAGCCGCCGGCAGCGCAGCCGACATGGCAGGCGATGGTGGCGGCGGGCCACCTTTGGCCGTGACTTGCGCTGCCGGCACTATGGTTGTCTGGTTGCCCGACTCGAAGACGGAAACGAACACCTGCGTTCCCGCCGGATCACGCGCCAACGCGCGAGGCTGTTTGGCCTGAACTGTGATCGCCTGCGGAGCGGCGGCGGGCGCGGATGGATCGAACACTTTCACCGTACTCAAACCTGAGACGCAGACGAAGGCCAATTCCTTCTGCTGGCCGGCAAACACAACGTCCGTCGGTTCATCGCCGACATCGAAACTGCGTGACACTTTGAAGCGATTGAGATCGACGACGCTCACGGAATCTGACAACCAATTCACCACCCACGCTTCGTTGTCGTTGCGCGCGGTGACGCTTACCGGCTCAAGCCCGACGGGAATCTCAGCCATGAGCACCAGCGTGTTGCCGGCTATATAAAAAACGGAAAGCGTTGAGTTCGGCGTATTGACCGCCAGCAGCCGTGTGCCATCCGGAGTCATCGTCAACGGGTGGACTTGCGGGCCTTCGAAGTTTTGATAATTGGGAGTCTGCGCTAACGCGGTGTCGACGGAATTACGCGATAACACCCAAACTGAAGCCACCGCGAGACACATGGCGACGAGAATCAGATGGGCGGATTTGGATCGGGGGGCAAACTTTGATATGGGCGGCGGATCAGTCGATCGAACCTCAGCAGATGCCCGAGATTAGAGCGCGTCTCGCGGAAATGTCAATGATCTTGAACCAACAAAGAAGCGACGCGGAGGCATAGCGTCTGCTCGGGAAACTCTTTGCATTAGCAGAGCAAAATAAAAAGATAGGCCACCCGCGAATGGGGTGGCCGTCCTCGTGTCTGTTGTCGCCGCCTGAAGGCGGTTTCCGTAATCTTATGGCGTGCCGAAGCGCTTGCGATATTCTGCCGAATTAATGAAGGCCTTGACCATCTCGGCCGCGTTGAAATCGCCGTTGAATTGGTTCAGCTTCGTCAACCAGAATTCATAGCCGGTGTAGTCCGTGTCCGGCGGATCGTTCGGGTTGCGCCGCAGGTAACCAAAATACTGCATCAAGACGAACGCGCGGTTGAGTTCAGCCTTCGCCAGGTTCGGATGTTCGGCCACGTCGCGTACCACGCGCGCGCGCGTCTTGCTGCCCGCCGCGAGGGCCGCTGCTTCCTGGACCTCTTCGGCCGCCGACATGGGGCTGCCGGCATTCACGTTCAGTGTGTGCACAAAGTCCGTCGGCAACATGTTCGACGGATACGCGTTCGTGAACCGCTGTCTTTGCACAAAGCCATTGAAGTACGCAACCTTGTTGTTCTCGAGCGTAGTCTGCCAATCGCCCTGATTGACGATGACTCCATTCGAAATTGCCTGTTGATCGGCGAGGAACTCATTGAATCGCACAATCGGCACAGACAAATTGTGCGCCCCGTTGAGCGTAGACGTTCCAGTGGCATCACCAAACGCAACTTTGTATGCACGCTCGACGAGATAACCAGTCTGTTGGAACTCAATCGAGAGAAAGAAAGCGCCCGAGGTGTTGACACGTTGCGCCAGTGTGCAGTTGGCATCTGCGCCGCACGAGTTGATCTGATTACTCCAGAAAGAAAGACCGCCGGCATCGGCAGGCCGGTTCAGAAAATCCGCATACTGTTGTTTCACAAAATAATCAGTCTGGTCGATCGGATTATTTGCCGGCGCGTTACTCAAACAACTCGAGTTGTTTTGCACATAGCCGGTAATCTCGCTTACGGAGAACGCGCAGAACGTCGCCGTGTTGTTCTGGTTCTGAATCGCCACCATGATCGTGTTGTCGCAACCCGACTGACCGTCACAGTGGCTAGCGTTGAAATTGTGTCCGAGTTCATGCGCCGGAATCGTCACGCGGAACGGCGCGATTGTCTCCAAATCAGAAATGCCGTAAGCGTGACTCGGGTCGCGGCAGACGACGCCTTCCCAGGCGACGCCGTTCGCGTCCGTGAGTCTCTTCCCGGTCCACATGTGAGAATCGTCATGCTGCGGCGCCGGCGGATTTTGATTCCAGTAGCTTGTGAATGCGTTCAATACCGCGGACGAACTCAAGCCGCCCGCGCCAAATGGATCAGCCGTGGTCCAGGCGTGCTGATAAGTCACGGTAAAGGTCAGGCCAATGTCCCGCTGATATATTGCGTTGACTGAATTCATGATGCTGAGGATGTCGTTATTTGCTGCCGCCGCGCCGCCCAGGGCGTTCGTGTATTCCAGGTCTGACTCGGTGGCGATCTCGACAACCTTCATCGGCGAAAAAACCGCGGGCGTGTCGCCCGTCGTAGCGTTGGACATCATCTGTTTGTCGCCGACGTTGTCTTCCTGGTCGAGCGTTTCGCCTCACGTGCGATTGATGTCGGGCCGCACGTCCTGCGCCCGGTACAGCAGATAATCTGTGGGCGCAGCCGACGAAGAATATTTCTGCGCGGGCTCGACAAAGTATGTCTGCGCCGGTGTAATGATCATGCCTTCAATCTTATTATCCTGCACCGTGAAGCGCGCATCACTGGCCCACACGCCATCGATGTTGCCTTTGTAAGTCGAAGCTTCGGGCATAGCTGTCGGGCGCGTCACGCCGTCGGCATCAGTCTGTGCCGCGCGATAATTAGGAGCCCGCAGGTCGGTCGGTTGTAGTCGCAATTCAAAATCCTGCGACGACGTAATCAACGATACTCGGCCATTCGCGCGCACTTGCTCGGCGGCTGCATGCGGATCGATGCTCAAATCCTCATGCACGGTGAAGACCTGGCCCAGGTCTTGTTGAAAACGTTCGCGCTTGTTCTGTGCGCCCGCCTTCGGTAAATGAGACGTAGCGCCGATGAGCACCAGCGCCACCCCAAATAAAATGCCGTACGTGCGTAATGAGCGTAAATGCGAAGCGGATCGCTGCCGGAACAGACGAGACCGGTTAGACCCCTTGAGATTTTTCTGCTGTTTCATAGAATCACTTTTATGCTATCGGGAGTGCGGTGGCCACAAGCGCCTAACCTGGTAGAGGAATCCTGGGGCACCATCCATCTTAGCTACTTGGATGAAAGAGCGTCAACTGTTTTCCCATCCAAGCGAAAGGTTCTTGCGCATTTGGGCCACGAAGGTTTGCGAGCGCGATTGATTTGGTACTAAAGTCAAACCTTTCACTCCAGCCAAATTTTGGAAGGTACGAGATGAGAACTTCTTTGTCGGAAGCTGGGATGTCGGCTTCGTCTGAACGTCTGGCGTTGTCGAATCGCCGGTTCATGGCACATTACCCAGGCGAAACCGGAAGGCGGCAACCGGTGCACACAGTTTACGGTGGCGCGCACCTGTTTCGCGCAGACTCGGCACGACGGCTGGGCCACGTTGCCGAGCGCGCGCTGACCGAGAGCGCACCTGACTTCGTAGTGTTCGCGCGCGCAATTGGCCTGCCGTTTTCGGATGAGCTGCCCGATGTGCTGGATTACGCGACCGGCTTGAAGCATCGGGTCGAGAACGAACCCGAAGCCGTGCGGGCAGAAAATAGAGCCGCATGGTTGGCCCATACCATCTACACCCGAGTTCAGGAAAAGTTGCGGCGCGAGCCGGTCGAAGATTTTCGTATCGACTTCGAAGACGGTTACGGCAATCGTCCGGACGCAGAAGAAGACGGCCATGCCGAGTCGGCGGCGCTGGAAGTTGTCAAAGGAATGGAAGGTGGAACCCTGCCCCCATTCATCGGCATTCGCATCAAACCTTTCAATGAAGAGCTGCGCGCGCGAAGCTATCGCACCCTCGACGTATTCGTTTCGACAATGTTGGACCGCTCGGGAGGTCAACTGCCGCAAAATTTTGTGGTCACGCTGCCTAAGATCACAACTCCGGAGCAGGTGTCTGCGCTTGCCGATATTTTCGATCTAATTGAAAAGCAAACCGGACTAGGCGCCGGCTCGCTCAAGATGGAGATGATGATCGAAACGACGCAGTCGATCATTAATCACGAAGGCCGCATCAATTTACCTTTGCTGCTCGAAGCGGCCCGAGGCCGCTGCATTGCGGCACACCGCGAGCGGTGCGATCACCGCCGCCCATCAGCACATGATGCATCCTGCGTGCGACTTCGCGAAGCACATGATGCAAGTTTCATTCGCGGGCACAGGCATCTGGTTGTCTGACGGCGCTACCAACATCATGCCCGTCGGCCCGCACCGCGCGAGCGAAGGCTCTTCACTGACGCCGGAGCAAATCGAAGAGAACCGCGCCGTCGTGCATCGCGCGTGGAAACTTCATTACGATCATATTCAGCATTCGCTGGTTGGCGGTTTCTATCAAGGTTGGGATTTGCATCCCGCCCAGTTGCCGACGCGCTACGCCGCGGTCTATTCATTTTTCCTGGAAAGCCTCGACGCGGCGTCCGAACGCCTGCGCAACTTTGTGGAAAAAGCCGCGAAGGCCACGCTCGTCGGCGATGTCTTTGACGACGCGGCAACCGGACAAGGTCTGTTGAATTATTTTCTCCGTGCGATCAACTGCGGCGCGGTGAGCGAAGCAGAGGCGATGCGACTGACGACGCTGACTCATGACGAACTCGTCTCAGCATCGTTCGTGAAGATCTTGAAGAACCGTCAGAGCCTGTAGCAAACTCCAATATCATTCACACCTCGCTTCAGCGAGGGGGTAAGGACAGTTCCGTGTAACTTCGAGCAGTTTCATCCGGCTTCCGCTCTTGAAACCGTTAAAACGGTTTCGTTATCAGACCGAATCTCCTAACACCTTGCTGAAGCAAGGTGTTAATGAAACTTAATCAGAACAGCGACCCCTGCGGTTCCGCATCATCCGGCTCAACCGATTCGCTTAACCGCGGATAGCTTTCAATTAACTTCGCCGGCCCTGGCACTCTTTCTTCGCCCAACTGCGCGAGAATTTCAAACGCGTTCACCAGACTCTGGCCACGCGCATGGTTATTGGTGATGACGAAGGTCTGCTTGGCCTTGTCTGAAACTTCTTTGATGCGATCGATCCACGGATCGAGTTCATCGCGCGAATAGAGATAATCATAACGCTCCATGACGTTCGCTTCTTCGCGAAACCAGTTTTGATAATTGCGGCCGTGCAGACGAATGTAGCCAATCGGCGAAGTGACCTCGGCTGACGGCTTGATCGAATTCGCGAACTGCGGCTGATCGATGTCACATAACCCGACGTTCAAATCTTCAAGCGTTTGTAGGACGCGCGGATTGTTCCACGATTCGTGCCGCAGCTCCACGACCAGCGGATAGTCTCTGAATTTCGCGATTAGCTGATCGAGATACGCACGATCATCCAGATCGTTCTTGAATGACCAGGGAAATTGAATCAGCAACGCGCCGAGCTTCCCGGCTTCCATCAACGGATCGATCCCTTCACGAAACAGCCGCTCGTCCTCATTCGTTAGCTTTTCCCTTTTATGTGTGAAGACTTTGTGCAGCTTCGCCGTGAAAACGAAATTCGGATTATGTGCGATGCGATCCAGCCAACGGCGCGCCGTCTCCGGCTTCGGCGGATAATAAAAGCTGCTGTTGATTTCGGCGGTATCGAAATACTTGGCGACCAATGCCAGCGTGTCGAATTTCGTGCCGGCCCCTTCGGGATATACACGGCCGCGCCAATCAGCGTACGACCAACCGGCCGGCCCAACGAGAATGTCGCGGTGCGCGTGCATTGACCGAATTGTCGCGAAGTGTGAGCAGTTTGTCGAAACTAGCGTCGTTGCGTCCGAACCCGATGTTCACATGGGAGCCATCGCGATTGCCGCAAGCGGTTTCTAAATGATTAAAAGCCCGATGCGGAGAAGAGCTGGCGTATATGGCCCACCACCTCTTCGGGTTCAATAAGTGAGGACTGCAATCTGCCGTCACGTGCAAATTTCGCCGCCGACGCAAGTTCTGACGCGTCTGCTTCCCAAATACCTTTGGTGCTCGGCTCCAACTGGTTAAGCCGCTCCAACAGCAAGGTCAAGTCCCTCCGCTGGACCGTCGGCCGCACCACCGTCTCGGCCCATGAGTAGTAAGGGTAATCAATCCGATAAGACCAGCCACCGTTGAGTTGTGTCGTGATTAGAAACAGCGTGCCCTTCGCATGTTTGGAAATTGCCGTGAATGGCGCGGCGTCGCGCGCGGGATCAAAGCCGTTCGGTCCGAAAATTTCCGGCGCGAGCGTGACGACCGAGACATCGATATCGGTGTACTCCTCTACGCTCGAGTGGCCTTTCGCGAAACTATCGAGCGCGGTTTCAATTCGCTTCCACGATTCGCGCCATAACGCTTCGTACTTATCGGTATTCGTGATTACGTCTTCGACGTGCGGCAGAACCAGAAGATAGCTTTCAGCTTCATCGTCAACCGGCCGGCTGGCGAGTTGCGCCGCGAGCGGTGAACCCGATTTATCGATAGGCGAATCTGATCCTTGAATGACAATGCTGGCGCGGACGCCGTCAGCAGAACTTAATTCGGAAAAGTCTCCGGCTTCGGCGGCCGCGATTAGACGATCGCGCAGCGCCAGCGCGCGTTCGCCGGTCAACATGGACCAAACGGACAGCAAGCCATCGGTATCGAAGTGATTGTTGGTAACGAGATCTATGTCGCCCGTCAACTCTTTGCGATTGGGCGCTGCGACCACATTCAGGACGGTCTCGGTCGAGGTGTCCGCCTTCACTGATTCAGGTGTTTGGTTGCCGTGCCAATGCGAAAAGTGAACGGCGTTATCGACCGTGCCATCGACCGAAAGCTTGGGAGTGTCTGCGATCGCGTCGGTATAGAATTCAAATCTCAACTGTGGCCCTCGGTCGTCGGTGATTGAGAGACCTGATTTTGTGGGATGAGTTTTCGCAATGCTTGATTGACTGTTTCGGAGTCGGGAAAAAACTCAGCTACGTCAGGATCGAGCAAGATCACGTTTGTACCTTTCGTATATTCCTGGAAGAACTTTCCGCGCACGCCTCGACTAAAATCATACTCGTCGCGCATTTCTTCAACCGCATTTGAATTACTGTTCGGCTTCATATTGTTTTCTTTCACGGCTATTGGCCGATCGGGCTGTGATAATTCTGATGCGGCCTTCGCGATAGGAATGCGCCACGACTAATAAGCGCCGCGCCGTCGATAATCCGGTGGTAATGAAACGAGCCTCATCAGAAGAGTGATCTGGATCGTCAATCGATATCGCCAAAGGATCTCCGAACACTGTCGATGCTTCGTCAAACGAAACTCTATGCTTGATCAGGTTGCCTGCAGCTTTCGCGGAGTCCCATTCAAAATGCATGATAAGTATAGCACTCAGACTCGTGCGGGTCTCACGCGGCGGCGCTGACCACGCCACGCTGTCGTTGCGATAAAGAGACAATCAACTCCGCAATCTCTTCCAACGGCTGCAGACTGGTGTCGATCGAAAGATTGTAATTCTTGGCGCACATCCAATCGTGGCCCGTCATTTCATTGAAATAAATTTCGCGCGTGCGATCGGATTCCGCAATCAAGTTACGCGCTTTCTCCTCGGTCAAATCTTGGTAGATGTGCATGAGCCGCTTGACGCGGAAACTCTTCGGCGCGTGACAGAAGATGCTGAACATACCGCGATGCCGCGGCAGCATGAAAACTCCGGCCCAGCCGACGACGACGCAGTCTTCCTGGCTGGCGACGCGTTTGAGGATCTGCGTCTGTTTCTCGAAGAGTTCGCGATCCGAAAAGTTTCCCAGCGGCGGCGGATTGTAAGCCGCTTCCGGCGCACCGAACGACAATCCTCCGAGTACGCGTTCCCAAAATGATGTTACTCGCTCGGAACGCGCGGCGATGGTTTCTTCATCGCAATTGAATTCTTTGGCGGCGAGATGCAGCACTTCGCGGTCGATATATTTCAAGCCGAGCCGCTTGGCGATCAATTGCCCAATGTACGAGCCGCCGGCGCCCATCTGGCGTGAGATAGTGATGGTGGTTTTGATCATTGAGTCAGAATCACCTGCGGTAGCGAGTGGTTAATCTTAAATGCGAAGCTAACCGCCCGCTACCGCAGGCGGTTCTGACAAATCAATACCTGTGCGACGGCATCCCAATATGAATGTGCGGCCCCGTCGCGACGCCGGGAATTGCCGTACGGAACGCCGAGAATGGAATGCCGTTCGCCTGCAGGAAATTGATTAGCATCTGACCTTCCGCACCGTCTGGATTGAGCCATTATAACGAATGAATGACGTCGTCCTAATCAGCGAGCCGCGTCGAATAGGTCCGAGCTTGGCGATTTGCTTCTCTCCTTCGACTTCAACCAGCGCCTCCGCGATTTGCGTGTCGGCAGTTTTGATTTGCTGTTGCACGTCGGTAACTTTCAAGTGCGCGGTGTTGACGGCGATTTCAGTTTGTTCGACGTCGCGTTTCGACATCAAACCGTCGGCGAGAAGCTTCTGTGCCTGATCGCGTTTCTCTTGTTTCTTTTTGACGTCGTCTTCGTAAAGTGTCTGCAGCTTTTCCAAACTCGCTTTATATTCCTGCGTCGCCTTCACATATTGATCGCGCAGCTTCGCAAGTTCGTCCTGTGTTTGTTGAGTCGCAGGCTCGCTCGTTGCGGGCTTAGGTTTCGATTTCTTTTGTGCGAGGGTGGTCGCGCACGTTGATAACACGAGCGCAGTAACCAGCATGATCGGCTTTGCCCAAAAAAGAAAAGTGGCGTGTCGTCCGCGATAGCGGACGAAATGAAAATAGCCCAGCGCTTCAGCGCTGGGATCAGAAGGCCAAAGAGGATCGCGAGTCCGTGAAACGGACGACAGAGTGTCAGAACCCGGAGCGGTAGCGACGGGATCAATTGATCTGACTGGATTTCTCTTTGATCCGCTCACTATCGTTCGCGGTTCTGTAACGAATTCTGTCGCCCGCTTCGCGGGCTTTGGCATTTAGGGTTACGCCTAACCCAGCGCTGAAGCGCTGGGCTACTTTCATTCGTCCGCCTCGCGGACGATAAAGCTCGCCAGCTAGACCGTTTAGACAACGCCAAATTCGCGTCCGTCGCCGTCAGGTTCAAACCAGGCGTCATTGAGACAAACCTTCCGAACTAATACCGCTTTCGCATCGCAGCACTAATGCATGGCGACGGGCCCAGCCTTTTTCTTCACCCGCTCAAACAACCCCGTCGCCGGCACGCACAATAAACAGAGAAACGCCAGCACGCGGAAGATATCAATATACGACAGCAGCGTCGCCTGGCGCACTAACGTTCCGTAGATGCCGGCGAACGCCTGTTGTGTCGTCACTCCCGCCGCGCCGCGCGCCGCCAGTTCACCAACGCGTTGCTGAAACGACGGGTCGTAAGGCGTCAGGTGCGAGACCATCAGCGCCTGGTGCGTCTGCGCGCCGCGCGCGAGCATCGTCGCCACCACCGCGATGCCGACACTGCCACCGGTGTTGCGCATTAGATTAAAGACGCCGGACGCGTTGCCCATTTGCTCGTTGCCCAGCGTGCCCAGCGCCATCGTCGTCAGCGGCACGAAAATGAATCCCATCGCAAAACCGCTGATGATGTTGGGCCAGACGATGCTGCTGATCGAAATTTCAAGATTGATCTTGGAGAATAGATAAATTCCATAGGCCAGCACACTA
>CBFHBI010000031.1:0-10639 GCA_965653755.1 uncultured Blastocatellia bacterium | reverse complement strand
CTTGATCGTCGCGATAGCCCATCAGCCAGGGTCTCTGCGGCGCGACCGGTTCAAACGAATCGTATTGCTTGAGCAGACCTTTGCCGCCCGATTGGCGCGCGATCGTCGCTTTCGAACTAAAGGTGTTCGAGCCGCCAAGTTCGCAGCCGTCGATACAACCGTCCGAGTACGCGAACAGCACGCGACCCTTTTCGTCCATCGTCGCGTCGTTGAAGTCGAGCAGGTTGCGACATGGATTGTTGCCGCCTTCATTCCAGATGCAAGCTTCGCGTTGCACTGGTCCATGCGAAGCGTTGACGGTGGTCCAGGTCTGGCCGCCGTCGTAAGTCGTCGCGACGTACGCGTACCAGGTGCCTTTGAAGCCGGCGTCTTCGTGATTGCCGCCGGTCGTCGTGCCGAGGAAGGCGACTGCTGCGCGATCCGAATCGCCGGCCACCGCCGCCGGGACTCCGGCGTTCCAAATTCCCAAACTCGCGCCGAGATCGGAGGGCGTGGTCCAGTGCACGCCTCGGTCTTTGCTCGATGCGACGAAGATGTGGTTATCGCTGCTGTTTCCACCGGGCACCTTGCCGACCCAGGCGAAATAGACTGTGTTGTCGCTGGCAACGCCGACCGATGGATCGAGAATGCCGGCCGTCGGCGGCAAGCTGCCGGTGACCTGACGCACCGTCCACGTCGTGCCCGCGTCAGTCGAAACGGCGACGCCTTGCGTGCCGTTGCAACTGTAGTGCGGCAAGTAAACCGTGCCGTCGGGTGCGACCTTCACGTGACCGTGCAACGCGCCGCAACCGGTTCCGGCTGGAGAAGTCACCGAAGAGTTGACCAGCATCGCGCGACCGAAATTCAAACCGCCATCATCGCTGCGCGAACAGAAAGTCGCGACCCCTGCCTGGCCGCAGTAATAAATTGCGTCGCCTTTGTTCAACGGATTTGCCAAAGCCGACAGCGCTGCCGGGTATGGACCGCCGCCAACCGATTGGTGATCGTAGCTGCCATCCGGCGGATTGATTTGCGCCGGCGTCCAAGACGCGCCGTCATCGTCGGAGTACGCCATCAAGCTGTTCAAGCCGATGAGCACACCGATAGCCGAGGTCTGCGACACGCTATTCAACTGCGACACGAAAGTGCGGCCAGTCTTCTGATCGGTGAACAGAATTGGATCGAGCGAACGCGTGCGCGTCTCGATGGCCGAGACGTCGTCCCATTGCGCGGGTGCGGCTTCCGGCGTCGTTGGATCCGGAAAACTCACGCGCAGCGTTTGCAATCCCGCGATGTACATCGCATGTCCATGCGCCGGGTTGTAACCGATCGACGGTTCACCCGCGTTCTCACCGACTGCTGGTCCAGGCGCGTAGTTGTAATAACGCGGCGGCGCGTTCGTCGGAGTGCCGCTTGGCGTCGGCGTCGGCGTCGGTGTGGGCGTTGCGCCCGTTGCCGGACATGAAGCATTGCCGAGCAACGTATAAGAGGCTGATGAAGTCGGCGCTGTGTTAGGCGCGTAATCTGAAGTTGCATATCCGCCGCCACCACCGATGCCTGGGACCTGAGCGCCGATGAGCGTGATCGTGCGGCCGTAAATTCCCGTCAGCTTCGAACCCACTGCCGGGCTGCCGACTTTGCTGTTTGAGATCAAGACTGTGATCGTTTTGTCGGAGACAGAGATTGAGCCACCGTCGGCATCGCCATCCGTGCTATCTGATCCGGTGCCGACGTGACCGTATTGGTATTGAAGACCCGAAATCGGATTGTTGAAGACGCTCGTAAAGTACGTCGTGCCGCTCACGACGAAGTACACATGCCATAGCCCATTAGTCGGCAGCGTTGTGAGATCCGCGACCTTCATCGTCACTGCCAATCGAGCTGTGCCGTCTGATTGGTACGGCTCGGCGAATAGAATGTCGGTTATGTCTTGCGCGGGCGTGCCCGGAACGGTGCCCAAAGTGCCGGTGCCGGTGTCGCCGGTCGCGTCAGTCTGAACGGACGTTCCCGGCAGAGAGCATTGTGGTCCACCAGAACCGCCCGGTGTTGGACTTGGTGTCGGCGTCGCAGTTGGCGTCGCTGTCGGAGTCGCCGTCGGTGTCGGGGTTGGATTATTGATCGGCGTTATCGGCGACGAGACGCATTGCGGAAAGCGGAAACTGCCGATGCGCGTGCGCCATGGCCCACCGGGATCCGGCGTCGGAAAGTCATTGAAATATTCGTTGACGTACCAGAAGGTACAGTCGTCCGTCGGCTCGAGAGTCAGCGCACTGTAATCTCCCCAGCGTCCGACCGGCGGCACAAAGAAGCCGACGTTTTCTGATCCCGTACCGGCGAACATCGAAGTCTCGCCCGATAATTGATTGAGTGGATCGCTGTTCAGACGGCCCGCGAAAGCGAGCGAAGGAAACTTCGCTGCGGATGAAGTGCTGTAACCGATCGCGATGTTGCCGCCGTTGTCCATCGCGGCGCTGCCCATCCAGCGCCACAACTGATCGGTCGGCGCGAAGGTGCTCTGTTGATAAATCGTGGGAGTCGAACTGATGTTGCGCACTTCGTACCAACGCACGCCCACGCGCGCATCCGCAAGCACGCTGTGATTGACGAGCAGCGATTCATGATCGCCAAAGTTCCGGTACGTCAAACGGAACATCAAACGATCGCCAATCACGTCAAGTTGATAAGGACTGCCTTCCTGCGGCACGCAGGTCCCCTGGCCCTCAATGCATTGGGCCGGGACCCACGTGGCGACGGGGAGAGTGCTATTCGGCAGTCCGTTCAATCCGAGAGTTGAATTCGCCGGATTGGACCAGTCAGCATGAAACTTCCAAAGGCGCATCGCGTCCGCGCCGAGCGATGGCGAGTTAACCTGCGAATCAACTTCTGCGATATAATCAGGGGCGCCCGCGGGCGGCAGCGTGCCGCCGTCGAGCGTCGTCGGCAACATGCCGCCAAAGCTGCTGTTTACCTGGCCCAGATCGAAAAAGATCATGCGCGCCGATGGATCGCCGACCAGCATCTTGTCTCGTTCAAGTGCCGCGACGCCCGCGCCGACGAACAGGTTCCCTTGCGTGATGTCGAATTCATTCGTCGTCAGGTAGTAGCCGTCCGGCCACACACCCAGTTTTGGATAGTCATGAAAGATCGTATCGCTGCGGTGATAGTCGTAAACGTAATAGGCGCCGGTCGGATCGGACGTCGCCGACACCGCGATGCATTGATCGAATGGACCATTGCCGCGGTTGACGGCGAACTGTGAGAGCAGCCATCGATTCGAGAGTTGATCGTAGAGCACGACCGGATCGCCGTCGTTATCAGCCGCGCACGGAGCGGTCGCCGGCAGGGATTGAAACAAACTATTGATGTCGGTCGGGCCAGAGAGTCTCGTGCCGTTCTTGCTGTACACCGCGAACGAGCTGTTGACCATCTCGACGTAATGATTCGGTCCAACAGCGCCCACGGGATCGGGCGGAATGCAATTGCCGCAAGCTTCGGCTTGGGTCATGCCGTCGAATGTCGGATTTGCAGTTGCGGCCGAGGCTGTCGCCGCGGCGGTCTGTTTCACGCGATCGGTCCCCGGCAGATTCGGGAAAGCATGCGGCGGATGAATCGGCAAAGGCGAGTCGCCTTCATAGTTGCCAATTTCAGGTTTCGTCAGCGGGAGACTCAGGACCGGCTGCGAAGTTGCGGCGGCCGTCGGCGCAATCACCGTTGGTTTGAAGGTGGAGGTTTGCGGCAACATCGGCAGAAGCTCGCCAAAGCCGGCAGGATCGAACGATCGAGCCGCGTTGAGCCCGCTCCAACTATTTGCCGCGCTCGCCCGGCGAATCGCAATCGTCGCCGTGCTGACTACCGCGACTGAAATAATCACAAACAACGCTGCGAACTTGACGGTGATCCTGTGCTTCATTGCGCTCCTCACTTTCCTCGTTTGGAGTCCCGCCTTGAGGCGGAAGCTCGTCGATTTAGGACTGCCGCCTGAAGGCGGTACTCCGAACTGTTGCTTTCTTCACCATGCTTGTCGTGCGCATCTACGACCTGCCTTCTTAATTGAAATCAAAAAACCCCCGAGTCAGGCCGAAGTTCGAGCGGCCTGACTCGGTGTCGCGAGACGACTTAGTTCAACTTGATAAGTTGAGAAGTGACTGTCTTCGTTAGTGGATTGACCGTGAAGCGCATCACGGCAGTGATTTTGGTCAGCGGCAAGATGCTCATCGGGCCGCCTCCGCCAGAGGGTGATGATGAAGAACTGCTCGACGATGAACTCGAGCCTGATGCTCCGGACCCGGCGCCGACGTAGGCCGTGACCTGGACATCCCACGTGAACATTTCTTTTGCGCTGTCCTGGAACTTGACCGTGCGTGCGTCGGTGGTTTCATTCGGACTGAATATCTGGTCCGAACCGAGTCGCCCACTGAAATCGAACAGCGCGGCATTCGCGGCATTGGTTCCATTCTTGTTGTTGTCGGCATTAATCACGTGCACAGTTCCCGATGCCGAGTTGATCCCAATTACGTTGAAACTGACAAAGGGCAGGTAAGAGAGCGCCGAGTTGTTCACCAGGTTGACATCCTGTTGCCAGACTCCGCTGTTGCTGAGTGACACGTTCGAGAGCGGATAGCCGACCTGGCCGGTGATGTCCACCAAGGTGCGGTTGCTGACCAGCACTTTAGTCGAATTGCTTCCGGCGGAAACGAACTGTCCGATTTGTCCCGGATAGATCGAGTGGACGCGGAAGAAATACTTACCGTCAGTTAGACCGTTGACGTTGAAGCTAGTCGTACTGCCGTTTACGTCGCCGACGATTTGCCAATTCTTTTGATCGTCTGGAATCGGTTTGCCGTGCGAGTCAAACTCATCCGTGGTCTGTTCGATTTCGAATCCCAGCTCGCCACCGTTCGGCGTCCAACTGACCGTGACGTTGCCGTCGAAATCAACCTGGTTGTTCTGCGAATCGACAAAGTCGCCGGTGATGGGCATGACGCTCGGCGGCAAAGCATTTCCCTGGGTGCGTGTTGCCGTTAGCGTGTAGGCAGTGTTCGCGCCAACGTTTCCGTCAACGCGCAAAGTGTAAGTGCCCGGCTTTCCGATCGTGTTGTAAGTAATCCGCTGCACGCCGTCATTCGTCGATTGCGCGACGCGATTGCCGTTCGGATCGATCAAGTACAAATCAACTTCGGTGTTGCTGCTGACGGCGGCGTTGGTTACGACTGGGAAGAAATCGAGTTCCGCATCGATCTTCACGGTGTTCGCCGCGACCGTCACCGGATAGTCCATGTAATCGACGCCCTGTTGAGCTTCCAGATCCAAATCGCCGGTCGCGATGCTGCCGTTGTACGGAGTTGTATCGACACTCGTCGCCGCGGGCACAGAGAAGACCGGTTTGTAATAGAACGGCATGCGCAGGCTCTCGCCGCCGTCGCTGCGTCGCGCGGTGACGTACCATGGCATTTCCATCGGATGCGTGTTGAAGGTGACTTGCGTGCCGTTGGTTGTGGTCGAAGTCGCGTTCGGATCGCGAATCAAATTGCCATCGAACGTCGCGCTCACCGTAAACGTTGCCGAGCCGCCGGCGGGCACAGTCACGCTCGACGGCGAAGTCGTCACGCTCACCCCGTTGAGTTGCGCGTCTTGATTGTTGGCGACGCCTACGTTGTATGTGCCGCCCTGGCCGGAAAGATCCTGAATCGTCACGGTGACGCTCTTGGTGGTCGTCACGCGATCGTTGATGACCGGAACTTCGCCGTACGAATGACTGCCGAGAATCGTCGGCGCGGAAATGCCGTCGCCGGTCTCGCCCATCAACGCTTTGATATTCGCTGCGTGATAGACATCGATCAGGCCGCCGCCTTGCGACATGATCGAGAATGATCCGTCGGCTTGCGGCACTTGCGCTTCACTGCGCAGGTTCGTCGCCGAATTGATCATCGCAGTGCGAATCATGTCGGGCGTCCAGTCGAGATGCGCCTGGCGAATCAACGCCACCGAACCGGATGTGTGCGGCGTGGCCATGCTGGTGACGCTGATGGCAATGTAGTTCGCGCCGTTCGCGCCCGTTGAGAGAACAGCCAGCGCGCTCGCCGGCGGTGCGGCCGCGAGAATGTTTACGCCCGGCGCCGACACGTCCGGCTTCACCTGTGCCGAGCCCTGGACTGGCCCACGCGAGCTGAAGCTGGCGATGGCCGGCGTGAACACGAGATTTTTGTTGATCCGAATTTGCTGCGGCGACAACGCGGAGAGGTCTGTGCCAATCAGCGATTTCAGCAACTCGCCATTCGCTTTCGATAGACCAAGCACGGGAATCGCGGCTTTATAAAACGTTGCCGCTGTCAGCTCTCCATCGACGTTGTTGTAAATGACTGCGGCGACGGCGCCCGCTGCGGTAGCGTTATTGGCCTTTACCGCGAACAGTCCGGTGCCGGCTGGCCCCGCGCTGACGGTGCTGCCGCGTTGAATCAAAGCGATGTTGCCCGCGACTGCGGCGGGAAAGTCTGTCAGCTTCTCGCCGAGTCCGCAGAAGACGTAATTCTTCGTGATGTCGGAAGTGATTGGCGCGCCTCCGGCCAACGGGAATGCATTCATGCCCGTCGCGCTGCCGTCGGTGACGTCGATCGTGTTGTTGCCCGCGCCGGGATCGTCGGAAGCGGCGACCGCGATCACGCGCTTGCCCGCCGAAGGCGATCCGAGCGTGCTTTCATTCGGTCCGGAATTACCGGCGGCAGCTACCACTGAACAACCAAGCAGCGTCGCGTTGTCCGAAGCAACTGATGTGGCTTCATCAGGGCCGCCGCCACCGCCGAGGCTCATGCTGATCACATTTGCGATTGGCTTCGGTTGTAGATCGACTGTCTGCGGCGACAGCGCGTCTTCGATCGCCATCACGATGTTTGACGTGAAGCAACCACCAATCACACCGGTCTCGCCGCCAACTGTGGAGAGCGAATCGCTGCACACTTTGTAAGACATCAACTTCGCTTGCGGCGCGACGCCGTGCAAAGGAATGTCGTCGGAAGTTCCGGGAATGCCGTCCGGCCCTGGAGCTGAGGCGAGATAACCGGCGATGGTCGAAGCGACGTGCGTGCCGTGGCCGAAGCCGTCGGTGACGATGTCGGCGAGCGGAAGTTGATAGACGACTTTCTGATTCGACGGCACCGCCGCCGCATTCGGCGAGATGCCCAGACGCGGCGGAGTCGGATCGCCGCCGAACATCGGGTGCGTCCAATCGATGCCGGTATCGATCACTGCGACATAAATGCCCTGGCCTTCATCACCGTCGGCGGGACTCGCAAATGGCGTCATGTCGTTCGGATTTTTGCCGTACAGCGGCGGCGCGTTGATGTAGGGCACGCTCTTGTAGAGATTCGGATGCTTGACTTCATTCGGATGAACGGCTTTGACGCCCGACATGCTCGCGATCGTCGGCACCGCTGCCTGCGGCACGCTCAAAGCCATGCCGTTGTAAACCAGCGAGTATCGCAACGCTACGTTGCCGGCGACATTGCCCGACGCGTCCTTCACCGCCTGCGTCTGCAATTGCGCGCCAGGAACCGCAGCTTGCACTGCCGTCAGAAACTGGTTCTGCGTGGCCGTCAGTTGATTGCGATAAGCCTGAAGCTGATCGCTTGAGACGACCGCGCCCTGCTTTTTGAGCTTGGCTGCGTAAACCGCTGCCGGGTCGCCCTTCAAGTCCACGATGACCGAGACTGTGTTGGCGCTGGTATCAGCGTGCGAGTGCAAAAAAGGAATTGCCAGAACGATGGCTCCTATGAAAATGCCGGCGGCGAAGCGAATGGAACGAAGCATGTCGAACCTCCTCGGGTTGGTGCTGTTGTTTGGTTTTGCGGTTCCGAGCTTTCTATCAGGCCGTTTGATTTGGATTTTGTTTTCCCGGACTACCGGCTCCTGAGTCCCGTTCCCGCTTTTCATGTGCACAGCCTAAGAAAAGCCGCTTGAGTCAGACTTGAGAGATTCTTGAGAAGGGAAGTTGAGGTGGGGTTACGGCGAGTGGTGCAATGAAAATGTAAGAAAGCCTGCATAAAGGCGGCCGGTATTAAACTTGGCGAATAAAATAATCTGCCGAAACATCTTCACGGTTCCCTACCAAACCGAGAAGACGTCAAAGTGATCACGTATGGTTCGGTAGAAGCAGGTGCAGTTACGTTGTCAGTCCCGAACGCAGTTGGTGGCTTTATTCAGGGATAGGCCTGGACCCTTTCTTATAACGTTTCTTATAACTTTGTAAGAAATTAGAGCCAAGGGCGTCAGCTCCAGGGAGAGTTTCTGAGAAAGCGATTCTATGACTGCAAGAAGCTGCTAAACTGAGTTCACCCAAGGGTCTAGGTGGTGTTGAAGATCCACATGACCAAACGAAGGTTCATTCTTCTTGCAGGTATCAAGTTCGGATTAACCATTTGGTTCGTTTTCGTAGTCTCGGGCGTCCTGTACGAACTCGTTCGCGGCAACTTTTTCCTCACGTGGAATAGGCTAATCTTTGCGCTGTACGGAATGTTTTTCTGGTTCGGAGTGGGTTGCGTTCAGGGAGCATTCGTATGGCACCGAATTAGCCGAGAAAAGTGACGACGAGATTTGGCGACCCGACTGATTAAACCAAACAGATATTATCGCAGACGACGGGTAGTCCATGGACTTAAGAATGTCGTAAATGGCTTCTGGTTACTTACTTGAGTCTAAAAAAACAGGCGCGTTCGCGAGCGTTACGATGGCCGGCATGTTCACAAAAGCGATTGTGCGGCCGCCGGCGGCGAATTTTTCTGAAGGTCTTACGAAGGCTGGCCTCGGTGCGCCTGACTACAAAAGCGCGCTCGAGCAGCACCAGCGTTATTGCGACGCGCTGGCGAGATGCGGACTTGAGTTGATCAGGCTCGAGGCGGATGAGCGTTATCCGGACTCGTGCTTCGTGGAAGATGCGGCGCTGATTTTTAATGCTGCGGACGAGGGCGTCCGCGCTCCCAGCGCAGTGATCACGCGACCGGGTGCATTTAGTCGTCAGGGAGAAATTGAAAGTATTCGAGCGGAACTCTGGCACATCTTTTCATCACTTAAGGAAATTCAATCACCCGGCACACTTGACGGCGGCGACGTGTGTGAAGTCGGAAAGCACTTCTTCGTCGGCATTTCGGAACGCACTAACGAAGACGGCGCGCGGCAGTTGGCAGTAATCCTTGCCGCGCACGGCCTGACGCAAAGTCTCGTTGACATACGAGGCATCGACGGGTTGTTGCATTTGAAGAGCGGGCTGGCCTGCTTGGCTGGACACAAATTGATTGTAACGGAAGCGTTGGCTCAGCGAGCAGAGCTGCAAGGCTACGAACTGATTTACGTCGATCCTAACGAAGAGTACGCGGCGAATTGTATCGAGGTGAATGGCCGCGTACTTATTGCTGCGGGATATCCTCGGTTTGAAGCGAGGCTGCAAAGTCTGGGTTATGAAACGATGGCGCTCGAGATGTCGGAATTTCAGAAGATGGACGGAGGGCTTAGCTGTCTGTCTTTGCGTTGGTGATCGCTCGGCTCGAGCAAGTGATTCATGCTAACGAATCAAGTTCATTCGCTGCTCGCTCGACCGCGCGCTCCGCGTCCGCCAATGTCCTGGCTGCTCGTTCCGCTTCACGCGCAAGGTTTTGGGCGCGCACGGAACTTTCGGCTGAGGCGGTGCTCGCTTGTTTGAAGCGCTGCTCGGCTTCGCGCTTCTGTTGCTCGGCAATCTTAACTTCTGCCTCAGCTTTCTTCTGCGCCGCGGCGAGGCTTTGAGCTTTGGTTCGCGCTTCGACTAAAGACTTTTTGGCGTTTATGAGTGTGGCTTTCGCCGTAGCGAGTCTTGCTCGATGCTTGTCTTCATTGCGCGTCGCTTTGATTGTCGGTGAGTCTGGTCGTGCGTGGGTGCTACCGCTGCGCGCTTGCTCCCGATGAACTGCGCCCTCCTTCAGAGTCGGGCTACTGCCCCGAACTTGCGGCGCCGCTTCAACGCGACGTGTAGTCGGAACGGCGCGAATGAAGGGCGCGAGAGATTCGAAGCCGGGCGGATCGAGGTCCACCGTTAGACGCCCCGCCGCTTGATCATCTGGAAGCGCGGCATAGGCGGACATGGCTTCGAGCGTAGTGGCGATCCGCCGCATGGTTTCCAATGTTGGGTTGTGACCGGCTTGGCGCAGCAAATTGGCTGCGAGAGTGGATAGTCGATCGAGCGCTTCACGCCGCGCGCCGAGCGCGCCGGTCAACTCCGACGCTTTTGCGGTGCGGGTCGTATGTGCGCGACGAAATCGCTGTCCGGCTGAAATCAACTGGTCGAATTCATCGCGATGACGCCAGTACAGTTGATTCACCGTCCAGACGGAGACTGACGGTTTGGCGATGGTCTTTACGAGGTTAGCCTCATCTGCCCGCCCCGCTTTTTTCAAACGACTCGCGAGCGCATTGCGCGCGCCGATGAAGTCGGACAAGGGAATTTGGAACAGTTCATCGAGATCCTGGTCGAGTTTATTTTTCATGTGCGCGCAGGATTCTAGCAGACAAGAATCCGCAGATTGCGCAGATTACAGAGAAAGAAAGCTAAAAATGTGTTTAGCATCAACTTCGATGCGGCCGGGACATTAACTTCGGCGAAAGAAGTTAAAGTCAACATCGTCTGCGATAGAGGACT
>CBFHBI010000030.1:0-10706 GCA_965653755.1 uncultured Blastocatellia bacterium | reverse complement strand
CCTGCACTTCTTTGATTCGTATAGCAAGACCTACGGCTCGCTCGGAGCAGTGATCGTGCTGATGCTCTGGTTGTATTTGACGGCGGCAGCGGTGCTCATCGGCGGTGAGATCAATGCCGAGATTGAAAACGTCGCCGCCGAACGAGGCGCTGCGGATGCCAAACGAAAAGGCGCTAAGACTCCGCGCAAGAAAAGCAAATAAAGGACAGCCACATTGCGTTAGACTGTGTCCATGCAAGTCCTCAAGATCCGTTCACACCAACGCGAAGAACTCGTCGAGTTCACCGACGAAGTACAGTCAAAACTAACTGAATCAAACACGAAGGACGGCGTCGTCGTGCTTTACGTGCAGCACACCACTGCGGGATTAACGGTGAATGAGAATGCCGACCCGGACGTGCCGCGCGACATGCTACACGCGCTGCGCACCTTGATTCCGCAACACGGGATGGGATTTCGTCACGGCGAAGAAAACTCCGACGCTCACATCAAAGCTAGCCTCGTCGGTCCCAGCGTCACCATCCCCTTCGCCGACGGCAAGTTGCTCTTAGGCCGTTGGCAAGGAATATTTCTGTGCGAATTTGATGGCGGACGCGAGAGAAAAGTAGTAATGATCATTCGATAAACGCTGAAACCCAAAATGGCAGAATACCTTTCACCGGGCGTGTACGTGGAAGAAATGATCGCTGGTTCGCACACGATCAAAGGCGCGCCAACCTCGGTCACCGCGTTCGTCGGCTTCTTCGAGTCCGGCGAAATCAACCAGCCAATTGAGATTGTAAGTTTCACCGAGTTTCAAGAGAAATTTGGCGGCACCGATTGTCCTTCAGCGGCTTCAGTGCGTCAGTTCTTTTTGAACGGAGGCAGTCAATGCTGGGTGGTTCGGGCAAAGACAGAAACCGAACGTGAAGAAATAATCGCCTCTCTTTTGGGCGCCATTCGTAGCCTTGATTCTGTCGATCGATTCAACTTGCTGTGTCTTCCGGCCACCGCCGAGATCGATCCGGCCGGCGTCATTGAAATCATCGCCGAAGCCATAAAATTGTGCGAAGAGCGACGCGTGGTGCTACTCATGGATTCACCAGGTGAACTTACGGATCCAAATGATGTATTGACATGGGTCAACACAAATCCGTCGATTCGAAATCGCAACACGGCGCTCTATTTCCCTTGGATCGAGCTCGCCGGCCTATCTGGTTCGCCGCAGATGCGTGTACCGCCGAGCGGAACTGTCGCCGGCGTCATCGCGCGCATAGACGCCAATCGAGGCGTTTGGACAGCGCCGGCCGGAATTGAAGCGGACCTAAGAGGTGTAACTGCGCTCGAGGTCGTTTTGTCAGACACGGAGAACGGTCTCTTGAATCGCAGCGGTGTGAATTGCCTGCGCGAGTTCGGCCCGCGCAAAGTTGTATGGGGGGCGCGTACGCTGTCAACGGATCCAGAATGGAAATACATCAATGTGCGGCGCTTAGACATCTTCCTTGAAGACAGCATAGAACAAGGACTGCAATGGACTGTATTCGAACCTAACGATGAACGCCTTTGGGGTCGCGTGCAGCAGATGATCGGGAATTTTCTTCGCGCTCAGTTCGCGGCAGGCGCTCTCGCCGGCGATAAGCCGGAAGTAGCGTACTTCGTGAAATGCGATCGCACGACCATGACTCAGGACGACATCGACAATGGCCGCTGTGTGGTCCTGGTCGGATTCGCGCCAGTGAAACCTGCGGAGTTCATCATACTGAGATTTGTCCAGACCACACTTAGTTGAAATTGCCGCGCCCGTCCTCAAAAAATTCAAAACTACCGTTGGTCTGGCGAAATTCTCGGTTGATGATGACGCAACATTCGCGTATGCTGTCGCTTCAAACCGAACGCAGTGGCTATCATCCAATTCTTCGGATTCTTTTCGAGGTAGCAAACCTCCATTCGTAGTTTCCCTTTTTTTTAAGGGCCCTAACCCGACAAAGCTCTTAACTGAAGCTAATCAGCCCCTTCAGTCATGATCTGGGTAAAGAGAAGCATTAAAATTGGTCAGAACGACCTCTGTCTCGCTGCGGCCGCAGTCTGTCAACGCGCGCTGGTCATAATTCCCATTTCTCTGCTGCTGATTTCTCTTGCGAATGTCGTTTTCGCGCAGGGTCTGACGGGCAGCATCAAGGGAAGGGTCAGCGCAACCGCCGGCGATCCTTCAGCGCCTCGCGAGCTTTTGCCGGGCGCGCGACTAACACTGGTCAATCGCGACCTGCCTGAAAAAGCCTTCAACGCGGTCACCGACGAAACTGGTAATTTTTCTTTTCTGGATTTGCCGGCCGCGACTTACATCTTGACTGCTGAAGCCGGCGGTTTGCCGCGCGCAACTCGGGAACTTCGGATGACAGCCGGAGCGAATCTTGTCGTCGAGATCATCTTGACCGCCTCGGTCAGCGAATCAGTCACCATCAAACAGGAAGAAGGCCTGCTCAGCGCGGGTGAAACCACCATCTCGAACACCGTGCGCGCCGATAAGATGGAAGAGCTGCCGCTGCGCGCCGACAATGCTCAGGGAGCGTTACCGCTGACGCCGACCGTCATCCGCGACGCCAGCGGCGGCGATCACATCAAAGGCACTCGTGCGGGTCAAAGTTCTTACACGCTAAACGGCGCGGACATCACGGATCCGGTCAGCGGCAATCCAGCCTTCGACATTCCGCTCGAAGCCGCCGCCAATGACCATGTGGAAGACAATCCGTACTCCGCTGAGTTCGGTAAGACGACCGGCGGCGCCAGCAACCTTGAAACCAAAACCGGCGGCGACAAACTCAAGTTCGGCGCAGCTCGCGTCTTTCCGATCTTTCATCGCATCATCGGCGGCAAGATCGATTCGTTTCGTCCGCGGTTGACGTTCAGCGGGCCGATCATCCGGAAGCGTCTGAATTTTGTGCAATCGTTCGAGTATCGCTTTTCGCGAACCTACGTTCCCAGCCTCGCCGCGCCGCGCGACAATTCCACCGCGGAAGCTTTCAACTCATTCACGCAATTGGATCTGAATGTGAACCAGCGACACACGATGAAATTCGTGGGCGCGCTGTTCCCTGAAAAGAAGCGCTTCGTCGGCTTGAACACTTTCAATCCGCAAGAGGCGACGCCGAACACGAAGCAGCGCGGCGAACTGTTGTCAGTTTCCGAGCAGGCGATTTTCCACGATGAATCTTTTCTTTCGTCGCTGCTGGCGTACAAGACTTTCAGCTTCGATGTGTTTGGCCAATCGCGCATACCGTTGACACTAGCGCCCGAAGGCAACAGCGGCAGCTACTTCGCGGACACGCGGCGCACAACGCATCGCTGGCAATGGCAGGAACAATATTTCGCGCGCGCGCGCGAGTTTCACGGACAGCATTCGCTGAAGCTCGGCGGCGAAATCGATTACACCAAGCTGACCGGACGCTTCAGTTTTCTGCCTGTCATCATTCGCCGTGAAGACCAGACCATCAGCGAGCGAATCGATTTCACTCAACCGGCGGCCATTGAGATGAGACTCGCGGAATATGGCGGATTTGTTCAGGATCGCTGGGTTTTAAGCAAACGTCTGACGTTCGATGCCGGCGTGCGAATCGATCGGAATACAATCTCGCGTCACAACAACATCGCACCGCGCTTCTCGTTTCTCTTCCTTCCCTTTCACGACGATCGGACCACAATTCGCGGGGGCATCGGCCTTTTCTACGATCGCAGTCCTCTGTCGGCAAAATATTTCGACGCAGAACCGCTGGATGACGATGACGAATTGATCGGCGGGAATCTGGGCCTGAGTACACAGAGCCGATTTCCTGAGCGCATCGTGACCACGTACGCGGCCGACGGAACCGCGATCGTCGATGGCCCGCGGTTGTTTCGTAACGTCGTGCGAACTCCCTTGCGTGATGCCCACAGCACGCGCTGGAGCGCGCAAGTCGATCGTTCAATCGCGAAACACCTCACGCTGCGAACCGGCTTTGTCCATCGCGTAACCTCGGATGAACCGATCATCATTCCGAAATTGAGTGCAAGAGTGCTCAAGACGCGCGGCCGTTCGCATTACAACGAATTTGAGCTGATGGCGATTTACAACAGCCGGCGGTTTTCTAATTGGAATCTGTCTTACGTTTGGTCGAAAGCTCGGGGCAGCCTGAACACCGCCGACCTTTTTCTCGGCGACTTTCCGGCTTTCGTAATCCGTCCCAACCAGTTTGGAACGCTCCCGTTCGACGTGCCGCATCGCTTTCTGGGTTACGGCGAAGTCAAAGCTCCTTGGCAGATTACGGTCATGCCCGCGCTTGAGATCCGTTCCGGCTTTCCGTTTTCTAGAGTTGATGACCACTTGAATTTTGTCGGCGTGCGAAATGCGCAGCGCTTCCCTACATATCTTTCGGTCGACGCGACGGTTTTGAAAGGCTTCAAGATTCCATTCGTCGACAAGCAAGCTCGCGCCGGCGTAATCATTTTCAACAACACCAATCACTTCAACCCGCGCGACGTTCAGAACAATATCGCCAGCCCGCACTTCGGCCAGTTCTATAACAGCTTGGGCACATCAGTGCGCGGAAAGTTTGAATTGGATTTCTAAGAACCTCTGCGCCTCGTTTGATTCCATCACGAGTTTCTTTCTCTTGGAATCGAAGGTTCGTCGCGGCCGGCGTTCAGGATACGCCTGAATTGCGCGTCCGGCGAAACTATTTAAACGGCTCGCACGACGCCGAATGGATCGTGAACTTGTAATCCTTAAGATTTTTTCCTACTTCGCCGTCCAGATGCCCGCCATGAAATATTACCGTGTCGCCATCGATGGTGAATGTTCCTGAAGTCTTATTATCGAGATCCGTGTAGCGATTGCGGAGACTACTTTGAATCCGAGGCCGATCAGAATCTGGCCGCCAGACCCATAGCACGCATACTCGCCAGGCTTCAGACCGCCGGAAGCCGACGTGCGAGAGCCGCGATCGCCGCTGCCGCTGTTGGATCCGGTTTTATCAACGCTGCACTTGAACGCCGCGCCGAACAAGAGACTTAATGCCAGGACCAAGGTCAACATCAACGAACGATTCTTCATTGCCGCCTCCTGAATTTGTTTCAAATCGAGTTGAGTTTGAGCATCTTTCGACCGAATTTATTTTGCCGACGTCTGTTCCATGAGGGCGATGAATAGGTCCCTGCAGACGCGGACCAGAGACGGCGACAAAGCGTCTTTCCCACTTGAGAGTCATCATTCCTTTCTAACTGCTTGTCTCTTTGGCTTTCAACAATCCCAGCAACCGCTGCCCGGTTTCAATCAACCACTGAATTTGCTCTGGTGGCGCGATGTAGTTCTCCCTGTACATGAAAAACTGGCCGCCGCCGCCTTCGATCGCCCAACCGCTATTCGCTTCCAGAGCCGCGATCAGCTCTTGATTGAAAACACGTCGAATGGCGGTTGCGTCCGCGCCGCTGACCAAATACTGCGCGGCAAACGTCGGGTGATTAGAAAAATCAACCGAGGCCGAAAACATTGAACCAAGCCGGTGCTTGAAGCTTTTTGGCTTCAGCTCAAACATCGGTAGATTTAGATCTGGCGATTGAAACATTGCGACAGTCTGAGCGTGAAATGAATCGTTGTACCCGGCAGATGACTCGATCCTATATCGCTGTTGAAAGACAAAAACCTGTGCGCCGTTCACTATTCCGTGAAGCAGACTTTGCACCGGGAGACAAATGCCGCGGCGGAAGAGTTGAAACCGATCCGCGTAGGGCAGACTCTGCCAGGGCATCTCGTGCACAAAGCCGAGCTGCAAGTGCTCAGCGACGCTCTGAAAAAGATTCTTTTGAGTGCTCACGGGGCTTCCTTTCCATTCAATAAAGTCGGCGTTAGATGCTAAGGATAATTCTACCGCCGAGTCAGCTCTGACGTTAGCTTGAGCGCTACGCGCGTTTTTCCATCAACTCAATAAAATCTTTGAAATGATGTTCAGCGTCGTGTGGGCCGGGCGCGGCTTCGGGATGGTATTGAACTGAGATGATGGGCAGCGTTTTGTGACGCATGCCTTCGACACAGTTGTCGTTGAGATTGATGTGTGTGACTTCGACTTCGGGCGGGAGCGTGTCGGCCTTTACCGCGAAGCCGTGATTGTGTGAAGTGATCTCGACGTGGCCGTCGCGGAAATCTTTGACTGGTTGATTGCCGCCGCGATGGCCAAACGTCAACTTGAAAGTTTCGCCGCCGAAGGCGCGGCCGAGCAATTGATGCCCGAAGCAGATCCCAAACGTGGGCTTGCCTGATTGCGCGACGCGCTTCACTTCCTCGACTTCCTTCATCATCGAAGCCGGATCGCCGGGGCCATTCGAGAGAAAGATGCCGTCGGGATTCATCGCCAATACTTCATTCGCGGATGTCGATGCGGGAACGACAGTCACGCGACAGCCGGCCTGCGCCAGTTCGCGCAAGCTGTTTGTCTTCACGCCAAAATCGTAACAGACGACATGAAAGCGCTCGGCGCCGTGCGCGGGAAATTCGTAAGGTTTGTCAGTCGTGACGACGCTCGCAAGTTCGCGGTTCTCCATCGGCGGCGATTGACGCGCTTTTTCAATCACGCTGTCAGCGTTGCTGTCGATCGTCGAAAGACAAGCGCGCATCGCGCCTTTGTCGCGGATGTGCCGCACGAGCGCACGTGTATCGACGTGATCGATAGCGACGATGTTCCAACGCTTCAGATATTCGTCGAGCGGTTCCTGCGCGCGCCAATTCGAAGCGACACGGCTAAACTCGCGCACCACAAAGCCTGCAACCCATGGCCGCGACGATTCAGTATCCTCGTTGTTCACGCCATAGTTGCCGATCAAAGGGTAAGTCATGCAGACGATCTGTCCGGCGTAAGACGGATCGGTCAACACTTCCTGGTAACCGGTCATCGAAGTGTTGAAGACCATCTCGCCGACGCTACAGCCTTCGGCGGCCCACGAGCGCCCGCGCCAGACTCGGCCATCTTCCAGAGCAAGAATTGCGGTTTGCGGTTTTCTCATTCTTCGATCGCTATTCAACTATCAAGCCTAAAGCAAATTACGCTAACGTGACTTTGGATCATTATCCTGATTCATCCAGGAAGACAAACTTGTAAGTTCTCTGTCCTGGACCTTGCGACCGAGAGCTTTTTCCATTCGCCTCTTGTAGATGAGCTTGTGCACAAACATGAATATTCCACCAATTACAAATAACAAGACCATCCATGTGAGCATTTCGGTTTAGTCTCCGATTGAGTATGACGTGAGTTAACCAGCGATGAAGAGAGACCGGCCTGAGATTTCGCTCGCCTCCACGCCGGTTTGCTTGTCCCGTCACTGCCTGCTAACAGCTTCGCGCCGCTTACCTTTTAAATACTGCTGCGCTTCATTCAACCAGCGCTTCTCGGTGCGATACTTGTAAGCCGGCGCCGTCTTCACCGCGTCGATGCAGGCCTGCATCGAACTCGCTGCTTCCTGGTTGTCGCCGAGACCCGCATGCGCGCGCCCCATCAAGTAAAGCCCTTGGGGATCGTTTTCGCGGCGATCGAGAAATCGTTGCAGAGCGTCGCGCGCATCGCTGTATTGACCGGCAGCGATGTAGGTAGCGCCGATCTCGCGCCAGATTTCATTCTGTGCATGCGACTGGTCGCGCTGCACGACTTGCTCGAAATTGCTGATAGCTTCGGCCAGACGTCCCTGTGCGCGGGCGATGCGACCGAGTTGATAATGCGCATCCAACTCGTCCGGATCGATTTCGATCGCCCGCTGAAAACGTTCCCGCGCCTCACTGAGTTCGCCGCGCTGTTGATGAATCAATCCCAGGTTGTAATGCGCCGACGAATCGCGCGGATTGATCGTCGCGGCTTCCAGGTTCTGTTTGAACGCGGCGCGCGCGCGTTGCGTGTTGACGACCTCGGTGACGTATCCGCGCAGCAGCAGAAACACAAAGATCAGCAGAAACGGCGAGCCCATGAGGTGGCCGAACAGCGGATACAAGATGAGCGACAAGGGAAAACTGACGATGGCCGTCAGCAACAGGATCGCGATCGAACGCAGTATCGACGTTCTGAAAAGCACGCGCACGCCCGTGAGCGCGCCAGCCCCGAACAACGGCAACATGACGGTCATGAACAGGTTCTTCGAAACATACACCGGATCGTTCATCTGCGCCTTCAGTTGCGCAACCTGTTCCGGCGTGAAGCGAAACATCTGAATCAGTTGGCGCATTTGTTCGGTGTCCTGCGACTGCCCGAGGCTGGCCACGTACGCCGCCTGAACACCGCTGAAGTGAAGAAAAACGGCAACGAGCAACGACAACAAATAAGCGCCGCTGAAAACATAAAAAGAGACGGCCGCCAGCGAGCCGTACTCCTGTTGCAGCACGACCCCGAAACTGCCGCGTCGATCAAATAGATTTGCGATCAGCGTCAGGACCGGGACGATGACGATCGCGATCGTCAGAATGGGAGCGACGCTGTGAAACAGAACATTGCCGACAGTTGCAGGCGTCGGTTTCATTACTGTTCGATCCCCGGCCAGTATTTGCATCCCGACGTAACAGCCAACCTGGATCACATAAGCCGTCAGCACTGCCGGGCCGAGTCTGCCGCCGTCACGCACTGCGCGCATCCCGCGCAGCGGCGCGTAGAAGATCATGCCGATGAATCTCAGCCAGTCAGTCACTATCGATCTTCGTCCGAATCGTCGTCATCGTGCCGAGAAGTCACGCCCGGCGGGACTCGGCCATTGTTTGTGTCGCGCGTAATCACCTTCGCCGAACCCAGCGGCCAATAGCGGAACAGCGCCTTGCCGTAAATATATTTCTTCGGCACCAGTCCCCAGATGCGCGAGTCGCTCGAGTTATCGCGGTTATCTCCCATCACGAAATAATAGCCGGGCTTAACGTAGATCGGCGCGCGATTGTACGGATTCATGTTGAGATGCGGATCGAGATAAGCCTCGTCCAGGTCGCGGCCGTTGACCCGCACGTGGCCTTCGTGCATCTCCACGGTGTCGCCAGGCAAGCCGATCACGCGCTTGATGTAGCTCTTCGAAGGGTCTTCGGGAAACCAAAAGACGACAATGTCGCCGCGATAGATGTGCGGCGCCCAACGATAGTCGTCGTAATAGATCAGTTTGTTGACAAAGATTCGCTCGCCGTCATGCAGATAAGGCAGCATCGAAGTGCCTTCGACTTTCACCGGCTGAATGATGAAGACCATCACCAGCGCCAGCACCATCAAAGCGAAAATCAGATCGCGCACGAGCAGACGCGACTCCTGCCAGAGATGTTTGCGCGCGGCGTCGCGCGGTCGTTGAATCTCGATGTCGCGGTCGTCGTCCGTGTCAATCGTGCCGAAAGGAGGCGGCTGGCTGAATTGCTTACCAAGCATAACTCTCAAATGAGCAGCCGAGTCTGAAATGACCGTAGCGACTCGACATCCTTTGTTGTTATCGAGGTTATCCGTCGTTCGCTTTCATTGTCAAACGGTTTGCGGCGTCTCTCTTCGGCCGCTGCGGCATGAAAAGCTTGACACCTTCGAGAGCCGCTCACTATCATCCGAAAACAAAGTTCGCCGCAAAAATTGTTTTGTAATTAACTCAATCATTGGTCCGCTGAGACCGGAGGCCACGTCCGTGATCAAACTCGATATCATCAATCGTCTTGCCGACGAAACCGGCATCCCCAAATTGAAAGCCGAACAGGCCGTCGAAGCTTTATTCAGTTCGATGAAGGATGCTTTGGCGCGCGGTGACCGAATCGAGTTGCGCGGCTTCGGGGTTTTCATCGTCAAGCCGCGGAAGCGTGGCGTGGGCCGCAACCCGCGCACCGGCGAAGAAGTTGCCATTCCTTCGGGGAAGACGATTCGCTTCAAGCCCGGCAAGGAACTTCATAGCCGTGGTTTTACGGTGGATGACGGAAATGACGATGAAGAGTGATGACCGGGATGATAGTGATTAGCATCCCGGCGGCGCCGCCAGGCGCTGGATGTTTATAACAAACTCTCAGGATTTTATTCGCCGCGAATAATCGAAAAGCATTGCTTTTCATTGTTCGCGGCTTGAGTTTTTAGAGCGCCGCACGGACTATAAACATTCGGCGCCTGAGGCGCTCAGCATTTTATGAACGAATCCAACGAGCCATTGCCATTTGTGGCCACCGAAGGAAGCGCCAGACCTCGGTCTCTCGCTAAACCGACCGCGCGGCAGTGGCTCCTGCACGTAACCTTGTTCCTGGTTACGTTTTGTACTACGACCATCTGTGGCATTTGGATGATCGGCGATCTCACCGGAGCCGGCCTCGGGCAATCGACCAATCTCGGCGGCTCGCTTTTGACTTTGCCGGCAGCTTACGTGCTCACCATCGTGCGTATTGTGCGCTTTGCCTTGTTGCATCCGCCTGTGCTGGCCGACGGGCTGCTGTTCTCGGGATCGCTGCTCGCGATTCTTACGGCACATGAGTCGGGTCATTATCTCTTTTGTCGTTACTACGGGGTCGATGCGACGCTTCCGTTCTTCATCCCGCAACCCCCGCTGTTGATTCCCGGCACCTTCGGCGCGTTCATCCGCATGAAATCGCCCGTGCCTTCGCGGCGCGCGTTGTTCGATATTGGTCTGGCTGGGCCGCTGGCTGGATTCGCGTTGATAGTTCCCGTCGCCTTCGCCGCGATTTTGACTTTGCATCCCACTCCAATTGTCGTCGGCGAAGCGGCGACTGC
>CBFHBI010000029.1:0-10953 GCA_965653755.1 uncultured Blastocatellia bacterium | reverse complement strand
CTTCCGAATTTGCAGTATTCAGTCGATGTGTTGAGTGAGCCGGAGCCCTGCCGTCTCGAAGATCTCGATCCGAAAATCTACGGGGTCATCGTCGAACACGAAAGCGGTTTCCCGCGCGGCTTGTTGCTTCCGAACCTGCGCGGAGTCGAGTCAGTTCGCCAACAAGTACAAATCGCCGCTGAGAAAGCCGGGCTCGATTCGGAAAGCGATTTCAAACTCTTCCGCTTTCGAGCCGATCGTTATTCTGAATAGCGCGCGACTAGCGATACTGCCACGACGGTCGTTCTTGCCGTGGCATTCGATACCGCATTAATATTTGCGCGACTTTCTGAGTCGAATGCGAATCCTCTCGAAAACAACATCCCTTCTGCTCTGCTCGTTGTCATTGGCGATTTCGCTGACGGCGCAAACGCAGCCGCAAACTTCTGAGCAGTACGACAGGGCTGGATACGCAGCGCAGCAGGCAAAGAAATTCACCGAAGCACTTGAGCTCTACGCGGAAGCGATCAAGCTTAACCAGAAAGATTGGATTGCGCGGGCAAACTCGGGGATTTGCTACATGGCCCTGGGCAAGTTTGACGATGCCATCAACTCCTACAAAGCCGCTGCCGATCTTCAACCCAACGATGCACCGCTGCAGCTTGAACTGGGGAATGCGTACGCCGCCGCGGGCAAGAGCCTGGAAGCTATCGACGCATTTAAGCAGGCCCTGAAGATAGATCCAAAACTCGGCGAAGCCTATGCGGCGCTGGCTTCTTATTATGGTTATCTGAAACGTGATGATGACGCGCTCGAGCTTTTACAACGGGCGATCCAGGTTCGCCAGAACGATGCGCGACTGCTGACGATGCTCGGCAGCATCCAACTCGCGCGCGGATCTCTGATTGCTGCGATTGACGATCTAAACCAGGCGATCGCGCTGGCGCCCGACCTCGCCCAGGCGCACCTGGAATTGGGAATTGCTTATGAGAGAATGGGCCGAATAACAGAAGCGACCGCCGCTTTCAAGGATGCCGTTCGCTTGAGTCCGGATGACGCGGCCGCAAATTACAGTCTGGGCGTGACGTTACAGAAAACCGGAGCGCACGCAGAGGCAATTGCGTCACTCAAAAGCGCCACCGAACTGCAGAAAGATTTCGCGGACGCTTATCACTTTCTGGGTATCGCTTACTTCGATCTTGGCGATCACGAAAAAGCCGTGGCCGCGGCCAAAGAGGCGGTGCGCCTCAGACCTACTGTTGCCGACATCCTGCGCGATTACATTTACGCTCTACGCGGCAACGGCCAGTTCGTTGAAGCGATCGAACCGCTACAACGACTCGTGCAGTTGCGATCTGACGACGTGGAAATTCTTTATCTGCTCGGCAACACCTACTTGATGGCGCAAAAATATGACGAGGCCATCTCAACGCTCAACAAAGTCCTCGAAAGAGATCCGAACCATGTCGATGCGCGCGATCGTTTGCGCGCTGCGACCGCGCGAAAGAACTCTCTGCCGATGCTAGAAGAATTCAAGAAATATGTCGCCGAACGGCCGAGCGACGTTAAGGCACACGCCAAGTTGGCCGAGGTTTACAACGGCTTGGCAATGTTCGCAGAATCGGAGACTGAATATCTAAAGGCGATTGAACTCGAACCGAAGGATGCTGATCTCTTCAACCGCCTGGCCGTTGACTACATTGAGTGGGGCAAGAACGAAAAAGCAATTGAGTACTTTCAAAAGGCCATTCAGTTAAAACCGAATCATGTATTCTATTTCAGTTTGGCGAAGAGTTATGAAGCCGCTGGGAAAAACGATGAGGCGGCGAATGCCTATCGGGAATCGCTTAAGCTCAAACCAACTTTCACCTATGCGCTTTACGGGCTCGCCGTGCTGGATGACAAACAAGGTCGGCAGCAAGAGGCGATCGAGTTGCTGCGAAAGGTAATTGAGTTGGAACCGAAGAACGTTTTCGCGCCACATGCGCTGGGAATGACGTATGTCGAAACCGGAGACAAGTCGGGAGCCTTACAACAGTACTACATTCTGCAAACGCTGAATCCCAAGTTGGCCGCAGAACTCCTGAAGCGCATACCCAGATAGGCTCGGGTATCCTGGTTTACTTCATCCCTTCCCAATTACAAGTTACCATCTTGTTGACTCGGCATGCATCTTCGCAGCGCGCCTTGGTCATCGTCTTGCCTAACGCAACCTGTTTCTGCTGATCGTTCACACCGGTACAGGTGCGCGCCGGATGCGCGGGCGAATCGCGACAGATGACACCTTGATCGACATTGACCGTTGTCTGGTTCAGACGCCAACGCTGGTTCGGTCCGTCTTTGCATGTTTCCAAAAAAATCGCGGCAAAGTTGTCCTTACCTTTACGATAGATATCCAGGCAACGATTCGATCCCACATCACGAATCTCGAGGTTGACGCCGAACTGATTCATGGACCATTTCTGACTCACTTTGCCGGCCACGCATTCAGCCTGGACGACTGCGGTGCGATCGATGATTTTCTCTGTCGCGACTTCCAAACACAGGTCGCTATGCACCGGCGAGATTGTGTAGTTGCCTGAGCCGTCGCCGGCGATATTGAATTTCTGATTGTTGCTGACTCCGCTCTTATCACAGTCGAACATCTGCAAAGGCGTCACTGAAGCGCACGCGTTACTGGGAATTTCCAGACATCGATGACTCGCTTCGCCCACAATCGTGTACATGCCGTCCGCGATATTGCCCGGCGCAGTGGTTGACGGCGCATTTGGACGAGCAACAGCGAGGGCTCCAGCGTTCTGCGAAAGACGGAATGCGCCCAGCACAAACACAAGGACCACCAGCAGCAGCGCAAACCGAAACTCACTTAGTCTTTTCATAGCGAGCGGATGACTGAATCTCTCTATCCAGTTTTCGACCGCCGGCGTTTCTTCTCGCCAAAATCGGCGAGTCGTCGCAGACGATTAGGGTGTTCTTCGGGCTCGCGCGTCACGGCCAGGACCGGTTCGAGTTTCGCGCCTTTCGCGATCAACCCGGTGCCTTCCGCAGTCGGCTTGACCCGAGCCAGCAGGATGCGCTCGATTCGTTTCGGCATGAGCATTGGAGCAATCGTCACCACCGATTCGGCAAGTTGCACGATGTCTCCTCCGCCGCGCCAGTGTTCGCGCACGACACTGTCGTCCGTGTGATCGATCAGTCGCAGAAGAGTAAGCGAGATGAGAAAGAGATCGTCGATCTGCCCGACGAAAGGAATCATGTCGGGAATGAAATCAAATGGAATAATCGCGTAGATTACCGCCGCCGCAAACAACGCCCGCTCAGTGCGCGGCACGCGCTTATCGACCATCAGCTTGGCGCAGAGAATCACCATGTTCGGGAGGAACATGAGCAGGTTCTTCATGCGGCTCTTCAATTGACTCTTGCGCATATGTCAGTGATCAGAGATCGGTGGTCAGTTGTCAGTTGTGATGCTGCGCATCAGTCTAACCGAGCGTTAATGGGTGGGCAAGCTTTCAGCATCCTCGCCTGTCATGGTAAATTGCGGACGTTTTGAAACTGACAACTGACAACTGACCACCACCCCCCTGACCACCGACGTGTCCATTCTCGATCAAATTCGCCAACGCGCTGCGGCAAGTCCGCAGCACATTGTCTTGCCGGAAGGCGAAGACCCGCGCACGGTCGTCGCGGCGAGTCTCGCGACCCGTCAGCGGCTCGCGCGGATTACCATCCTGGGTGACGAACAGAAAGTACGTGACGCCGCGCGGCAGGCGGGCGCGGATCTCGGCGGCGTTGAGTTGATCGACCACCTGCGCGCAAACGATTTTGAGAAGATGGTCTCTCTACTCTACGACGCGCGACGCGCGAAGGGTATGACCATCGATGAAGCGCGCACAGCGCTGCGCGATCCTTTGTACTACGGCAACCTGATGGTGCGCGCAGGCCGCGCCGATGGCTCAGTCGCCGGCGCGACGAACACGACTTCGCACACGGTGCGTGTGGCGCTTCACTGCATCGGCGTGCGGCCGGGATTTAAGATTGTCTCCAGTTTTTTTCTGATGGCCCTGCGCGATTCCAACTTTGGGCAGAACGGCGCAATGATTTACGCAGACTGCGGCGTTGTGATCGAGCCCAGAGCCGCCGAGCTGGCAGAGATTGCGATCGCTTCGGCCGATTCATGCCGCGCACTCCTCGGAGCTGAGCCGCGGGTGGCGATGCTTTCTTTTTCCACGAAAGGCAGCGCGAAACATCGGTTGATCGACAAGGTCGTCGAAGCTACAAAGACCGTGCGTGCGCGCGCGCCGGAATTGGAAATCGACGGCGAGTTGCAAGCCGATGCGGCTTTGGTGCCGGCAATCGCGCAGTCGAAAGCGCCCGGTTCGCCGATCGGCGGACGCGCGAACGTTCTCATCTTTCCTGATTTGCAGGCCGGCAACATCGCATACAAATTGACCGAGCGGCTCGCCGGCGCTACTGCAATCGGGCCGATTCTGCAGGGACTCGACCGAGCGGCCAACGACCTTTCTCGTGGCTGTAAAGCCGAAGACATCGTCGATGCGATCGCGATTACCGCGGTGCAGGCCCAGGCCCGCAAAACCGCGCATTAGTTTTATTCACTGGCCTTGAGGCAACGGAGGCGCACCTTCGTCAGCATCAAACCTCGGTCGATCAAACCAGCGAGGTAAGTTCAGTGCGAGCAGCGTTCCTTGTTCTCGCCATCCTTTCTTTTTCGGCAATCGCCGCGGCGCAGAGTGGCGTACGGCCGGCGCCTTCGCCCACGCCAAAGTCCGACGATCAGGAACCGGTTCGCGTGTTTACCGAAGAAGTGCGCTTGCCGATCGCGGCCACGGACAGTTACGGTCAGTACGATCCTACCTTGACTGCAGACGACGTGCTGATTTTAGAAGACGGGCAACAACAGCAAGTCAGAAGCATCCAGCATTTGCCGACCAACGTTCTGCTGTTGCTCGACGTCGGTAATCAACTCGGATTAAAAGACACGAACATGACCCGCGACGTTGCGATGCGCGTCGTCAACAGTCTGTTTGCGGGAACGCGCATCGCGATTATGCAGTTCGCGATGAAGCCGGAATTGCTGCAACCATGGACCACGGATAAGTCGGGGATTGAAAAGGTGCTGAAGACGCAGATGCTGTCCGGCAAGAGCAGCCGTTTGGCTGAAGCCTTCGCCGCAGCCGCCGAGCAATTCAAAGATACCCAACCGGGCACGCGTCACATCGTGATCGTGACAGACGGCGTCGATACGCCGGGCGGCAAGATCACCATGGCAAACGCGCTGAAGCAGCTCAATTCAGTCCAGGCCAGCGTGCATATCCTGAGTTACACCGTGATGGAGCGGCAAGAACTGGGCGCAAAGACAAAAGTCGTAAGCGGCGGCGACGGCGTTCAGCACGATGGCAATCCGGGGAGCAATCCGGTTGCGAACGGCGACCCCGGACTGCCGCCAGGAACTACGCGCACGCCAGTTTTCAAAATTGGACAGATTGATACGGACATCGCGATGCGCCGCAAGCGAAAGGAATACGAGCGCGCGACCCGGGATAGCGAAAAGCAGTTGACTGCGATTGCCGAAGAAAGCGGCGGACGAATCTTTTTGCCAACCGACAAGGACCAGATCCTCGAGCAGGCCGGCCTGGTCGCACGCGACATCGGGTCGCAGTACGTGGTGACGTATCGTCCCAAGCGTCCGCTGTCTGAAGCGAAAGCAGGCGAATATCGAAAGGTCGAAGTCGCGTCACGACGGGTAGGCCTTTACCTGAGAAGCCGGCGCGGCTACGTGGTGCCCGGTAATCAATGAGGTAAAACTTTTCAATCCGCCCGATCACGATTTGAGCCGCGCTATCTTTTTTTCTAGCCCAGCCGTTCACGGCTGGGACCTCGCACGCCGATTAAAAAGAAAGCCCCATTCAATGGGGCTTCGTTCATCTCTGCTTTAGCAAGATAATTGAACGGGCTCTTAACTCGCTGGCGCGTTGAGTTGAGACTCGACCGCGGGATTGTTGATCGATTCCCACTCTGCGTCCGGCGATTTCGGCATCAGCGATCGGCGACGCAACTCGGCCCAGTCTTCCTGCGGTACGCGATGAAAAGCTTCAACAACTCTGGGATCGAACTGGCGTCCACTCCATTCGTTTAATTCAGCCGCGGCCGCTTCGTAAGATCGGCCTTGACGATAAACGCGGTCGCTGGTGATCGCGTCAAATGCGTCGGCGACTGAGAAGATGCGCGCGCAGATGTCGATCTCTTCGCCGCTGATTCCCAAGGGATAACCGGACCCGTCCCATTTCTCGTGATGCTGGGCGACTACCCGCGCGGCGCCTTGCAGGAATTTGATCCCACGCAGAATTTGCTGGCCATGCAGCGGATGCTCGCGCATGCGAATCCATTCTTCGTCGGTGAGTTTGGCCGGCTTGCGCAGAATCGCGTCAGGCACTCCAATCTTGCCGATGTCGTGAAGCAGCGAGCCGAACTCAAGCGCTTTCATTTCCTTCGCGCTCAATCCATATTCACGACCGAGTCGCAAGCTGAAGGTGACCACGCGCTCGGAGTGTCCATGCGTTTCCGCATCGCGCGTCTCGAGCGCCGCCGTTAAAGCTTTCAAGGTCGAGCGATAGGCGTTTTCGAGCGACCCGAGAGCTTCGTCCAACTCTGCAGTGCGTTGCGCCACCAGGTCCTCCAACTGCGTCTCGTAAAGACGTTTCGCGACGATCAATTCGTAATGATTCAGCGCGCGCGAAACGGCAGCTTCAGCTTGCCGCAGGTCAAACGGCTTCATGAGGTAATCGAAGGCGCCGAGTCGCAGAGCATTGATTGCGCTCTCAATCGTTTGCATGCCGCTAATCATCACGATGACGGTGTCGGGAGAGACGGCTTTCACATGCGGGATCATCTCCAGGCCGCTCATGCCGCTCATGGTGATGTCGCTAATGACTAACTGATAGTCAGTGCGGCGCAAATGATCCAGGGCCTCTTCGGCCGACGACGCTTCGATGCACTCGTAAGTATCGCAGAGTAGATCGTTGAGCACGCCGCGGACTTCGGCTTCATCGTCCACAATTAGCAGATGCGGTTTCGGGGTTTTATCGCTCATAGGCACTAGGAGGAATCTTGATTTCGGAACGGAGACTGACGGGAGGATCCGAACAGACAGGAACACGCCGGGCTCAACCGGCGAAAGCATTGTACAACGTTGGTAACATGATGGCAAACAGTTTTTTACAGGTGGAATTGCTTAGAAAATTGCCGGTCAAATGTCGCTTGTCAGCGAGTTTGGCGTTTCTTGAGAGATTGGTTTGACCGCCTTGGCGGGCTCGATTATTATGGCGTGCGCCCTCAACAGACCAGCCGGAGTGGCGAAATTGGTATACGCACCAGACTCAAAATCTGGCGAGGTTCACTCCTCATGAGAGTTCGAGTCACTCCTCCGGCACCACGCTTTTGAATCCGATTTCCTAGTTGCCAAAAGAAAAAGGCCGGACGCGGCGTTGCGCGTGCGGCCTTTTTCGATTTGCAATCGACTCCTTACTTAATGTGTGAATCGACTGGACCAGCGGGACTACCGGGCGCTGAATCAGGATCAGCTACGGCTTGGCCTGCAGGCGAGATGCCATGAGTCTGGATCTCGTGCTGCGTGTGTCGCGCCATCACACTATGACGGCGGCCGTAGGCAAAATAGATCACCAGTCCAATCACGAGCCAGATTATTAGCCGGTACCAATTCTCTGCCGGCAGAGAGAACATCAAAAGCAGACAGGTTGCGATACCGAGAATCGGAACCAGTGGAACCAGTGGCGCGCGGAATGGACGATTTGCGTCGGGGTTGGTTCTGCGCATGACGATCACGGCGCCGCAAACAATTACGAATGCGAACAAGGTCCCGATGCTGGTCATCTCCGCCAGAATGCTGAGCGGGATGAAGCCGGCCATAGATGCGACGAACAGTCCAGTCAGGATTGTGGACTTCCAAGGTGTTCGCCATTTTGGATGAACATCGCCAAAGAAACTGTTGGGCACCAGTCCATCCCGGCCCAGCGCCAACATCACGCGGGGTTGACTCAGCATCATGACCAGCAACACCGAAGTGATTCCCGTCATGGCGCCGAACGCGACCAGATATTGCATCCAAGTCAATCCAGCTCGCTTGAAAGCCTCGACCACCGGAGCATTGATATCGATTTCTTTCGTGGGAACCATGCCCGTCAAAACTGCGGAGACCGCGATATAGAGCAGGGTGCAGATAATCAACGAAGCGATGATTCCGACGGGCACATCTTTGGCTGGCTCGCGTGCTTCCTCTGAGTGCACGGAAACAGAATCGAATCCGATGTAAGCAAAGAAAATGATCGCGGCGCCGGCGAACATTCCCAAAGGCTCCCCGCCCGCGGCGTGTTCGCCGAGAATCGTCTTGCCAAAGAAGCTGACTCCCGTGTAGCCGAAGGGCGCGAATGGATGCCAGTTGGCGGTACCGAACTTAGTGACGAGCAGATAACCGCCGATGCCGATCACCAGCAACACGATGACGAGTTTCACCGCGACCATGAAAGCGTTAAAGCTGGCGCTCTCTTTGATTCCCTTGACCAGAATCACGGTGAGGATAAACGTGATCAAAACTGCCGGCAGATCGAAATATGCGCCGGTCGTCACAAATCCAGTGTGAGGGCAACCTGCTCCGACGCTAACGCAATAATTTATTGGAGCGGTGGCAATAATTTTCGGAACATGAAATCCGAATATTGGCGTGAATTCCTGAAAGTGTGCCGACCAACCATGGGCCACTGTGGCCGAACCAACCGCGTATTCGAGGATTAAGTCCCAACCAATAATCCAGGCAAATAATTCGCCGAGCGTCGCGTACGCGTACGTGTAAGCAGAGCCAGCGACCGGAACCATCGAGGCAAACTCTGCGTAGCACAGCGCGGCAAACACGCACGCGAGTCCCGCCAGCACGAAGGACAGCATCAACGCCGGACCGGTGCGGTCATGCGCCGCGACGCCGGTCAGAATAAAGATGCCGGTTCCGATGATCGCACCGACACCGAGCGCAGTCAGTTGCACCGGGCCGAGAATGCGACGCAGACGATGACTGCCGGCTTCTTCCGCCAGCAACAAGCTCAGTGGTTTTGTCCGAAACAGTTGGCTAGCCATTCAGAAATCCTCCGAGAACGATGATGAACGCTGAACGCGGAACGATGAATTGTTAGTTCATCATTCAGCGTTCATCATTCACCATTCATCATTGCTTTTAGTACTCTCCCTTCGCTTGGGCTGCGGCTTCCGACATCGAACCTTCTTCAGGCATGGGAGTCCCTATTTTGCGCCAGATGAAATAAACCGGAATGCCTATTCCCACAATCAGCAATCCGGGCCAGGTCTGCGCCGGCTGATAAATGAAAAGCACTATGGTGATTACAGCCGCGCCAATAATGTAGAGCGCCGGGATGATTGGATAACCAAAAGCTTTGTACGGTCGCTCAGCGTTAGGACGTTTCGATCTGAGCACGATGATGCCCAGAATCGTGAGAATGTAAAAGATGAGCGCCGCGGAGATGACGTAAGTCAACAGATCGTTGTAGAGCGATCCGAACGTGCCGTCCTTATTCACGGTCCGCGGCAGGACCAATAACGCGGCCCAGATGCCCTGGACGATTAAGCCCCACGCGGGCACATGCTTGTGATTCAGCTCGCCGGACCTGCGGAAGAACAGGCCATCGCGTGCCATCGCGTAATAAGCGCGCGCGCCGGCGAGAATCAATCCGTTGGTACAGCCGAACGTTGAGATCATAATCGCGACCGCCATAATTGCCGCGCCGCGTCCGGGAAAAATAACATCCATCGTTGCCGAAGCTACTCGATCGGCGGGTACCGTCTTGATGGTTTCGATCGGCAAGGTGACCAAATAAGCGACATTTGCGAGCAGGTACAAGGCGATTACCAGAAACGTTCCGAACGCCAGCGACAGCGGAATGTTTCGTTTTGGATCCTTCACTTCACCAGCGGTGAAAGTGATGTTGTTCCAGGCGTCGGCTGAGAAAAGTGAATTGGTCTGCGCCACGCAAATACCGACGAACAATCCGAACGGAACGATCGCCGTCAATCCGCGTCCGACTTCCTGCAACTTCCCGCTGACATGCCAGAAATTTCCAAAATTCATGTGGACTGCGTCGGCATTCCAGCCAATCAGCACGCCGACCAGGATCAGCGCGATCAGGCTGCCGGTCTTGGTGATGGTAAATACGTTTTGGACCAGCTTGCCCAGCTTCAGACCGCGCGTATTCATGAAAGTCAGCAGCACGATCATCAGCACGCCGACGAGCTGTGCCCAGGAAAGTGAAATGGCGTAGCCAGAAGTGATCTTGATTGGATTGATGATGTAATTGTCGATCGAAATCTTTGGCCAAAGGACGCCGAGGAACTTCGCAAATCCCACCGAGACCGCGGCGATAGTTCCCGTCTGAATTACGAGGAACAAGGTCCAGCCGTACAGAAATCCCCACAGCGGCGAAAACGCCTCGCGCAGATAAACGTACTGCCCGCCAGCTTTCGGCATCATTGCCGCGAGTTCGCCGTAACTCAGCGCGGCCATCACGGTCAGCAGTCCGGTTACGATCCAGACAACCAACAGCCAGCCTGGCGATCCAACTTCGCGCGCGATATCTGCGGAGACAATAAAAATGCCGGAGCCGATCATGGACCCGGCGACGATCATCGTCGAATCGAGCAAACCCAGGCCGCGAATAAATCCGTGCGTTTTTGTCTGCGCCACTGCGGCAGCTTCTGCCATTCGTTACTCCGAGCGTCGAGCTGATTCGAACTGCTTGTTTGCTTAACTTCTTCAGGGAGATGGGGAACGCGAGCGGCATTATACTGGATTGCCGCGCTCTGTCGAGTACGCAAACGCCACTGTAGGGGCAGGGCTCGTCCCTGCCCGTGGGTGATGAAGGATTAGCCGGGCAG
>CBFHBI010000028.1:0-11100 GCA_965653755.1 uncultured Blastocatellia bacterium | reverse complement strand
TGGGCGCCTTGCTCCTGACCGCCGGCGCCATAGGCAAAGGTTTCGCGGTGCCAAACTCACGCATACTCAGTCATCAGCCCTCCGGCGGGATGCAGGGACAAGCTACCGACGTGCGCATTCATGCTGAAGAACTAATTCTCATACGGGAACTGACGTCAAAGATTCTGGCGACACATACGGGGCAGAGCCTGGAACAGATTGAAAAGGACGTCGAGCGCGATCGATATTTGTCTGCCGAGCAAGCCAAAGGTTATGGTTTAATAGACGAGGTGATCGCGCACCGAGAGTAGCACGCGTCTTGTAGCGCAATCCCGATTAATCGGGATTGCGAAGTCGAAGCAAGAGTCCTCAAACGGAGTTTCCTCAGATGGTAAGACGAACCGACGACACTTTGCGATGTTCGTTCTGCGGCAAGTCGCAGAATGAAGTGAAGAAGCTCATTGCCGGGCCGACGGTTTACATCTGCAATGAATGCATCGACATCTGCAACGAAATCATCAGCGACGATCAGCAAGCTGAATCGGTAGCGTCGCGGCCTCCCCTGCCCAAGCCAAACGAAATCAAAGCCTTCCTCGACGAATACGTGATCGGCCAGGAAGAAACGAAGAAACGGCTTTCAGTCGCGGTCTATCAGCACTACAAGCGCATCGAATTGGCCCGCCGGCGCGCGGATGTCGAGATTCAAAAATCTAATATCGTTCTGATTGGCCCAACAGGCACCGGCAAGACTTTGCTGGCGCAGACGCTGGCGCGCATGTTGAGCGTACCGTTCACGATCGTCGATGCGACGACGCTGACCGAAGCCGGTTATGTCGGCGAAGACGTCGAGAACATCATTCTCAAACTCTTGCAGGCGGCCAACGGCGACGTCGAGCGCGCGCAGCAAGGCATCATCTATATCGACGAGATCGACAAGATTTGCCGCAAAGATGAGAACCCGTCGATCACCCGTGACGTTTCCGGCGAAGGCGTGCAGCAAGCGCTGCTCAAAATTCTCGAAGGCACGGTCGCGAATGTGCCGCCGCAAGGCGGGCGCAAACATCCGCATCAGGAATTCTTCCCGGTCGATACCACGAACATCCTCTTCATTTGCGGTGGCGCGTTCGTGGGCCTCGAAAAAGTTGTCGAGCGCCGGCTGCGCAACAAGTCACTGGGCTTCCACGCTGAAGTAAAATCAGGCGCTCAACGTCAAGCTGATGCGCTGGCCCACGTACAACCTGAAGACTTGATTCGCTATGGCTTGATCCCCGAGTTTGTCGGTCGCTTACCCGTCGTCGGCGTGCTGCATGAACTTGACGAGGCCGCGCTGGTCAAGATACTCACCGAACCAAAGAACGCTCTGGTCAAGCAGTACCAGAAGAAGTTCGATTTCGACAGCGTCAAACTGCGGTTCACGGACGACTCGCTCAAAGCCGTCGCGGGCCAGGCCTTGGAACGCAAGGTCGGCGCTCGCGGATTGATGATGATTCTCGAAGAGCTTTTGCTCGAAGCGATGTACACGCTGCCATCACAGAAGCGTGTGAAGGAATTTGTCATCACCAGCGAGATGGTCGAACGCAGACGCGCCATACCGGGCGAAGGCCTCGCGGGCGTTGACGACGCGGCCGCTTAATTCACGCTTAAGTCCAAAACGACAACGGCCATCCCGTCGGGCGGGATGGCCGTTTCCTTGCTGGAACGAGACTGTAGCGTTCTCGTTTGTCCGTGTGGAAGATCTTTACTGGATAGCCGCAGCTACTTCGACGACTTGGTAAGCGGTCTTGTTCGAGGCGATCGCCTTCAGCTCGCGCTCGATGGCGCGTTCCTGACGGCTTTTCGGAAGTTCGTAGCCAGTTTGCTCGCCGGCCATCCAAACCTGGGCCAGAAAGTACGTGCTGCCGTAGCGATGAAAGACCAGCTTGGCACTTTTCTCTCGCTCGCTTCGCGCCGTGGATGACGTCAACCGCAACGCACCATCACCGGCATTGTTGCGAATCGCAATGGTCTGACCTAATTGATCGCTAGCCGCGACGCGATAGTCGCCCGCGGCAAGTGTTTTACCGTCGATCACAAAGTCGAAAGGAACTTGCACCACCATGCGTCCCTTCGACTGACCGTTGGCCACCACCGCCGACGCGGCCGCCAACGCCAACGTCACCATCAACATTGCTAGTCCCTTCGCTATCTGCTTCTTCATTGCTCCTCCTTCTGCTCTTTCGAGCTTGGTCGATTTGATCGACCGTCAAACTTTGTGGCGGCGATAATTGCGAGGCGCGTGCCAAGCGACCAACGCGAGCGCGCGAGTCGCGTCAGCATGATGCTAAACCGCTTGGGGACTAGCCCTTCCCTAGAATTAGTGGGTTATTGAGCAAGCATGACGTCCGGACGAAAGGACTTTGCCGGAAGCTATCTGATCAGATAGCCGAGTTATCTATCTAGATAGAGTCGCCGGACCGCGCGCGTCCTAGCAAAAATTCTTGCGGGCTGCGTCCGACGCGCGTAAACTGCACTCCCGACAACTCCGCAAGTCAGAATTCATGAAGCCTCGGATCGCAGCCATCACCGGTAAACTCGAGGACACGGTCATTTCGATGGCCGAGGGGCCGGTCTTAATCGGGCGCCAGGCGGGGGCCACTCTGAAGATTGGTAACGCATCCGTTTCGCGGCGCCACGCGATTATCGAGCGCGACGGCGATCGCTTCATCATCGCCGATCTCGGCAGCCGCAACGGCACATTCGTCAACGATGTGCCCGTCCGCCGGCGAGAACTGCAGCATGGCGATCGGGTCCGCATCGGCGACTCCCAATTCTTTTTTCTGTACGAGGAAACCGATGAGCCCGCGCGCACCAGCGAAATTCGTTTCGACGAAAGCGAGATTCGCAGCAGCGCGACCGTGCGTATGACTTATGCTGAGGTGCTGGGCGTAATGGCGCGCGATCTGGCGGCGCTACTCAAGGTCAGCACTTCGATTAATGCCGTACGCGATCTCGAAGAATTGCAGGAGAAGGTGCTCGAACTAATCTTCGAGGTCGTGCCGGCGAAACACGGCGCCATTCTGTTGCTGGATCACGATTCGGACATTCCCAATCAATTCACGTCCGTGTTCGGACTCGATCGCGTCTATGGTCCAAATCAGAAAATCACCGTCAGCAGCACCGTCGTGCGGCGCGTGCTCAAAGACAAAGCGGCGCTTTTGATTACCGACGCCGAGAAAACTGAGGCAATGAATACGGACAGCTTGATAGCGGCGCATTCGCGTTCGCTTTTGTGCGTTCCGCTGATAATGCACGGAAGATCTCTGGGAGTGATTTATCTCGATACCGATGTTCCGGACGTTCGTTTTGAAGAGGACCATTTGCAGTTGGTTACGGCCATCGCGGCGATTGCGGCGGTCGCGGTGCAAAATGCGAGGCACATCGAACGGCTCGAGAGCGAGAATGAAAGGCTGATTGCCGACGCCAATATTCAACACAACATGGTCGGCGAGAGCGAGCCGATGCAGCAGGTTTATCAGTTAATCGCAAAAGTTGCCGCGACCGATTCGACCGTTTTGATCTCCGGCGAAAGCGGCACGGGAAAAGAGTTGGCCGCCCGCGCGATTCACAACAACAGTCGCCGCGCAACGAAAGCTTTTGTCGCGGTCAATTGTGCGGCGCTGGCCGAATCGTTATTGGAAAGCGAACTCTTTGGTCATGAGAAGGGCGCGTTCACCGGCGCGCTTAACCAGCGCAAAGGCCGTTTGGAATTCGCCGATGGCGGCACTATTTTTCTCGACGAGATCGGCGAACTCTCGACTGCCTTGCAGACGAAGTTGTTGCGCGTTTTGCAGGAGCGCGAGTTCGAACGCGTCGGCGGTAACAAACCGATCAAGGTTGATATTCGAGTGATCGCCGCGACCAATCAGGATTTGAATCAGGCAATCGCCGACGGACGGTTTCGCCAGGACTTGTTTTTCCGGCTCAACGTGGTCGAATTGAAAATGCCGGCGCTGCGAAACCGCGTGGACGACATTCCCATGCTCGCCAATTACTTTTCGGCGAAGTATGCCGAGAAATGTAATCGCCGCGTCGTCGGGGTTTCGCCCGAGGCGCAGAAGCTCTTGCAGGCTTACCAGTGGCCCGGCAACGTGCGCGAGATCGAAAACGCGATCGAGCGCGCCGTGGTGATGGGCACGACCGAATACATCCTCAGCGAAGATCTGCCCGAAGCGGTTCTGGAAACAACCGCGCCGGAAACAGAGTCAGCATCCGGCTATCATGACAGCGTTACCAGCCGAAAGAAGGAAATAATTTTGGACGCTTTGAAAAAGTCAGATGGCAATTTTACGGAAGCGGCCAGGCTCCTGGGGCTGCATCCGAATTATCTTCATCGGCTGGTGCGAAACTTGAATCTCCGCGACCAATTCAAGCAATAACCGAGCAAAACATCATTCCCGACATCACATTAGCACCTGGTCTTCAAATGGTTTACAATCGCGATAGTTTCGCTGAAAAGGAGTGGCCGTAACGGATTCATTGGCGAGGCTCGAAATGGCGGCAAAATAATCTTCGAGAACGCCCTCATTCGTTGTATATTTCCACTAGTTTGTAGCGCAAACTGTCAGTTTGCCGTTCGATTTCGGAGACGAGTTTCGCAACTGACGAACCAGCAACACTTCAGAATTCACGCCCCGCAGTAATAATCATGGAAGAATACTCAGACCGAACCCCAGCCGATATCGCCCGTTACCCAATGGTGCCGATTCGCGATGTCGTGATCTTTCCGTTCACCAAAGTTGCTTTCAAAATTGGCCGCCCTGGCTCAGTGCGCGCGCTGGAGATGGCGCTGGCTTCCGACCGCACGATTTTTCTCTCGACGCAGCACGACGCCACCGTTGACGAACCGACGCCCGATCAGATTTATCGCGTCGGCACGATTGCGCGCATCCTGCAATCGCAACGGCAGGAAAACGGTCAAATCAAAGTAGTAGTCGAAGGCCGCGAGCGGGCAACCACGATTCGCGTCGACAACAACGCGGGTGCATTCACCGCGACCGTGCGCCGCGCGCCGGCAGTCGCCGAAGAAGGCGTGCGCACGGATGCGCTGGTGCAGAAGATTGCGCAACTGATCGAACAACATTTGCGGCTCGCGCCCGATGTGCAGCCCGACGCGCTGCAGACCGCAATGCGCAACGCCGATGCTTCGCACATGGCCGATGCGCTGGCGTCGCAACTGCGAATCTCGGTCGAAGACAAACAGGGACTGCTCGAATTGTTTTCCGCGCAAGCGCGCCTGGCTCGTTTGATCGAAATCCTGGAAATCGAGCTTGATAAGCGTCAGCTCGATCGGACGATCCAAACGCGCGTCAAGCGGCAGATGGAGAAGGCGCAGAAGGAGTATTACCTCAACGAACAAATCAAGGCGATTCACAAATAACTCGGTCGCAAAGATGAACGCGCGGAACTCGACGAGCTGAAAAAGAAGATCGAGGAAGCCGGCATGACCGAAGAAGCGAAAGAGAAAGCGCTTCAGGAATTGCACCGGCTGGAAGCGATGCCGCCGATGTCCGCCGAAGGCACGGTATCGCGGACCTACATCGATTGGCTCATCAGTGTGCCGTGGAAGCAGAAGTCGAAAGAGATTCGTGACCTGACGAAGGCCGAAGAGGTCCTCAACGAAGACCACTTCGGACTTGAGAAGATCAAGGATCGCATCCTTGAATACCTGGCCGTGCGCCAGCTCGTAAAAAATCCGAAAGGTTCGATTCTCTGCTTCGTCGGCCCGCCGGGAGTTGGCAAGACAAGTCTCGGCAAATCGATCGCCCGCGCCACGGGGCGCAAGTTTGTGCGGCTGTCGCTCGGCGGCGTGCGCGACGAGGCGGAGATTCGCGGCCACCGGCGCACTTACATCGGCGCGCTGCCGGGACAGATCATTCAGATGATGAAAAAGGCCGGCACGGTGAATCCGGTTTTGCTGCTCGATGAAGTGGACAAGCTGGGAACAGATTTTCGCGGCGATCCAAGTGCGGCACTGCTCGAAGTTCTCGATCCGGAACAGAACCACATGTTCCAGGATCACTATCTCGACGTCGAATACGATCTTTCAAAAGTCTTCTTCATCGCGACGGCGAACGTGATGCACACGATTCCGCCGCCGCTGCAGGATCGGCTCGAAGTCTTGCGGCTTTCGGGTTACACCGAACGCGAGAAACTCGAAATCGCGAAGCGCCACCTCGTGCCGAAGCAAGCTGAAGCAAACGGCTTGCGCGCAGAGCAATTCGATTTCACCGACGAAGGCATTCTCGAAATCATTCGTCATTACACGCGCGAGTCGGGCGTGCGCAACCTCGAGCGCGAGATTGGGTCGTGCTGCCGAAAGATCGCGCGCAAATTCGTCGGCGAAAATGTGGAAGCAGGTCTCCAGGACGCGATCACCGCCGAACGCGTCCAGCAAATGCTTGGGCCAATCAAATTCCGCCAGCAAGGCATCGCGGCCGAAAGTGAAATCGGTCTGGCGACTGGCCTCGCGTGGACAGAAGTCGGCGGCGAGGTGCTGCAGATTGAAGCGACGTTGGTCAAAGGCCGCGGCGCGGTAACGCTCACCGGTAAACTCGGCGACGTGATGCAGGAATCAGCGCAGGCTGCCTTGACTTGTATCAAGGCGCGCGCAGAACGTCTGGGCATGAGTCTCGACTTCATTCGCAAACGCGATCTGCACATTCACATTCCCGAAGGTGCGATTCCGAAAGATGGACCATCCGCCGGGATCACCATGGCCGTCGCGATGGCTTCGGCGTTGATGCGGGTGCCGATTCGCAACAATGTCGCGATGACCGGCGAGATCACTCTGCGCGGACGCGTGCTGCCGATCGGCGGAGTTAAAGAGAAACTGCTCGCGGCGCATCGCTTCGGCATCGACACGATCATCCTGCCGAAGGACAACGAAAAAGATTTGGTCGATGTGCCTGAGGAAGTCCGCAACGTGATGGACATCAATCTCGTCGAAACGATTGATGAAGTAATTGCGCTGGCTTTGGTCGAGCAGACCGCAGAAACATCGATTGGCGATGAAGCGAAGACGCCGCCCATTTGGACGACCGAGCCGCCTCCGGGCCTGCAAGCGCCCGTCGAGCAGTAGGACAGCGGCACCGCCTGGTAGAGGGCGGTTACAGTTTAGGTTCCGATTACAGCCGCTTAACTGCAACCCAGTCAAAGGGGCGGCGTATTGTTCTGAAGACGATAGACAATCAACCTACAACCGCCCGCTACCGCAGGCGGTTCTGACAATAAGGGAGCAACGAAATGGGTAAACACGAAGATGCAGATCTGATTCTGAAGCTTTACGACCTCCGCCGCGAGACTGTCATGCGCGAGGCGCGCAACTGGTGGTTCACATTCAACCCCACCAGCATCCAGGACGTGATGAACACCATGATGGGCCCGCAGAGCGGCTACATGCGCAGGGTGCTTTCATACTGGGACATGGCCTGCGCCATGGTGGTGAGCGGCGCGATCGATGAAGACTTGTTCAATACGACCAACGGCGAACACATGATCGTCTATATGAAGATCCAGCCCGTGCTGCAAGACCTGCGCACGATGTTCGATAATCCGGACTTTGCAAAGAGTCTCGAAACGGTCGTCACGCGCATGCCGAACATCGAGGCACGCATGGCCAGCATGCGCGAGCGCTTCAAGCAGATTCAGGCGATGCGCGAGCAGCAGGCTGCTGCAGCCACGGCTGGTGGTAACCAGTAGATCACTCGCGGACCACAGCAAGGATGGAGGCGCTCGTTGAAATATGAAAATTACGAGCGCCGAATTCCTTAAGAGCGCCTTAAAAGAAAGTGACTGGCCTCGCGATGCAGCTCCGGAGATAGCTTTTCTGGGCCGCTCGAATGTCGGTAAATCCAGCTTAATCAACTCGTTGTTAGGAGTTCGCGGACTCGCCCGCACGTCATCTACGCCCGGACGTACGCAAGCTCTCAACTTCTTTTTAATCAATCGTCACTTTCGTTTCGTTGACTTGCCAGGTTATGGCTACGCGCGCGCGCCCAGGGCCGTTAAGACCGAATGGAGCACGGCCGCCGAAGAATACCTTGCGAAACGCGAGCAGCTTGTGCTATCAATTCATATCGTCGATTCGCGTCATGAACCTGCGAAGCTGGACTTACAGCTTCACGATTGGCTCGAACATCATCACAAGCCATACTTAATCGTCGTCACTAAATCAGACAAGCTTTCTAAGAACGAACTAATGAAGAGCGTCAACCGCGCTGCAACTATCTTCAAGGGAGCAAACTTGATTACGTACTCGGCGACGAAACGGCAGGGACGTGAGCAACTTTGGAATGCAATCGAAAAGTCGCTAAAAGGATAGCGCCGGGACAGGCGGGCGGCGGTTTACGGCTTGCGAATTTTCAGGTTTCGTTTAGAATTGAATTTCCGAACTAGTTAATTTCGATAGTAGTCAACCGGCCTTGGCTGAAACCCGATTCTGACCTGAGCCACGCATCCCCAATAATCGGCATCCAATTCGAGCGACCTTAACTTCATCTGGATTCCGATCACTGACGGACACGCGGGCTGTTTTCTGAAGGCATTTGCGGCGAGAAGCCCCCACACGAGCTTCTCAATTAAGCACACCGCACGGAAACTTTCCCTTTGACTGACACGCTTTGAAATCAATTGAACGACAAACACCACAGGCGCAGAAACCCTGCGCGCGAAAGAACTGATATGGCAAAACCAAGACGCACTAACAACGGCGGCAATAACAACGACGGCGGGGGCGTGGCGACGGCCGAAGCCCCGCAAGAAACCGCCGCGGGCAGAGACGGGCGCGAAGAAATCTTTAATCTGTCTGAACTGAAAGAGATGTCCATCTCGAAGCTGACTTCGGTCGCCAAGACCATGGACGTGCCCGGCGCTACGGGCATGCGCAAGCAGGAACTTATTTTCAAAGTTCTGGCGGCGCAAACCGAAAAAAGCGGACTGATCTTTTCTGAAGGCGTGCTGGAAACGCTGCCGGACGGTTTCGGATTTTTGCGTGCGCCGGAATACAACTACCTGCCCGGCCCGGACGACATTTATGTCTCGCCCTCGCAGATTCGCAAATTCGATTTGCGCACGGGCGACACCATCAGTGGACAGATTCGACCACCGAAGGAAGGTGAACGCTATTTCGCGCTGATCAAGGTCGAAGCAATCAACTTTGAATCGCCCGAGCAGGCACGCGAAAAAGTTTTCTTTGACAACCTGACGCCGCTTTATCCGGACGAGATGCTCAAGATGGAGGTCGCCGCGGATAATCTTTCGGCTCGCGTTATCGATCTAGTCACTCCGATCGGCAAGGGCCAGCGCGCGCTGGTCGTTTCGCCGCCGCGTACTGGTAAGACGATGCTGCTGCAGACGATCGCGAATTCAATCGCCCAGAATCATCCCGAAGTCACCCTGATCGTGCTGTTGATCGACGAACGCCCGGAAGAAGTTACCGACATGCAACGTTCCGTCCAGGGCGAAGTCATCTCATCGACCTTCGATGAACCGCCGACGCGTCACGTGCAGGTCGCTGACATGGTGATCGAAAAAGCCAAGCGGCTGGTTGAGCACAAACGCGACGTGGTGATCCTGCTGGACTCAATCACTCGACTTGCCCGCGCGCACAACGCGGTCGTCCCGCCCACCGGCAAGATACTCTCCGGCGGTATCGATTCAAATGCTTTGCAGCGGCCGAAGCGATTCTTTGGCGCAGCGCGCAACATCGAGGAAGGCGGCTCGCTCACGATTATCGCGACCGCGCTCATCGACACCGGGTCGCGCATGGACGACGTGATCTTTGAAGAGTTCAAAGGCACCGGCAACTGCGAAATCCATCTCGATCGCCGTCTGAGCGACAAGCGTCTGTTCCCGGCTATCGACCTGCAGCGCTCCGGCACGCGCAAGGAAGAGCTTTTGATTCCGAAGGACGATCTCGCGCGCATCTGGGTCATGCGTCGTGTGCTCAATCCGCTCTCGCCGACCGAACAGATGGAAGTCGTGCTCGAGCGTCTCGAGAAGACCAAGAGCAACGCCGAGTTCCTGGCGTCGATGCAAAGTTAAGCCGCGTGGCGGCGAAATGTTTATAGAACAGTTCGTTGGATACATGTTTCGGAGCAAACGAAATGCGCGCATTTCGTTTGCTCCGATTGCTTTGGCAATACGCCCGCAGCTATAAACATCTCGTGCCTCACGGCACGAAACCGGAAACGTGCGAATAGCCATTCTTTCACCGGAAGCAGTCCCCTTCGCCAAGGTCGGCGGGCTCGCTGATGTGTCGGGCGCGCTGACGAAGGCGTTGCATGCCGGCGGTCTTGATTCCTTTCTGATTCTTCCCGCTTACGATCAAATCGATCCCTCGTTGGTCAACGACGTCTTCATCGAAGACCTCGAGGTGCAATGGCGCGGCGAGATTTCACGGTTCCGGGTTTGGAAAAGTGAGGCGCTGAATGCTCCCACGTACTTAATCGACGCGCCGCGATATTTTGTCCGCGGGAAAATCTATGGCGATAAGGACGACTTCGAACGGTTCGCGTTTTTCAGTCGTGCCGCCGTCGCCTTAATCAAGCGGCTGGACGAGCCGCCCGATGTCGTTCATCTCAATGACTGGCCCTGCGGATTTGCCGCCATCGAGTTACGCGCGCGGCGGCGTCACGAAGAATTTTTTAAGCGCACCAAAATCCTTTTGTCGATTCACAATATCGCTTATCAGGGTCTCTTCGATCCAGCCAATCTCTGGTGGCTCGACTTCGCTCCATACACCGATGATTTTATGTTTCGCGGCGGTGCGTCGGCGCTCAAGTCGGGAATGATTGCCGCAGACGCGCTATCGACGGTGAGCCCTCGCTATGCCCGAGAGATTCAAACGGCCGAGCAAGGGTACGGACTAGACTGGCTGACACGCGCGCGAAAGGATCGTCTGGCAGGAATTACTAACGGCGTAGATTATGGCATCTGGAATCCCGAAACTGATCCGCAAATCGCCGCGAACTTTTCTGCGAATGATGTCGCCGGAAAGCAAGAGTGCAAAATCGATCTGCTCCGTCGGTTCGGTTTGCCGGTCGAACTTGAAAACGCCGCCAATGCGTGCGCGTTGGCCGAGCT
>CBFHBI010000027.1:0-11134 GCA_965653755.1 uncultured Blastocatellia bacterium | reverse complement strand
TCGTCGCGTAATTAAGATTCGCGACGAGAGCTTTCGCCCCCGGATTGATGAGCACGCCACGAATAAGTTTCGTAACGAGCGCGCCGGTTGAGCCTGCGATCGTTAACGTGCTGCGCGACAATGGATTCGATGTCTCGATCGAATCGGCCCCGGTAGCACTTGAAAAATTGCTGATGTCGCCGCCCGATTTGTTGATACTTGACATTCCAGAGCCAACTGTAGCGAGCGAACTGCTAAAACAGGTTCGCTCAGAGCAGGAATTGAAGCGAACGCTGGTGTTGGTGATCGCTGAATGGGGATCGGGATTGCTTTTGCTGGCCTTGTGCAATGGCGCTGATGCGTGCGAGCCTAAGCCGGTTGATTCCAGCCGGATTTTGGAGGCTGTCGAAAGATTGCTGAAGCCGAACGGCGCGATGACCGCCAACGCCAGCGGCCCATTTAGTCAAGAGGCTTAGCGCGCAGGAGGCCGATGCTTTTAAAATGAACGAACGAGATTTTTTCAATGAGAAACAGGAAACCAAACGCGCGTCGTTTGTGTGTCCGCATTGTCGTGAACGCAACGACTATGAAGTCCGCTGGTTGAAGCGCACGAAGAAAGGCGCGCTGCCCCGGGGAGCCAACGAAATGGATCGGGCGCGCTTTGCTAAGTCGCGGGATTATATGGTGCGGGTGGATGACATGCTCGCCTGCGGTAATCCTCGCTGCCGGAAACGGTTTGAAATTCCCATGTCGCAATCCGTTGTCTTCATCTGATGGTGCGGCGCAACTGAAAGCATCGAAGAATTAACACAACCTTAACAATTCGGCCGGTGGTTTCTGCAACTATATAGCCGGAATCGGCGTCTAAGGTGTGCTTTCCCAAGAGAACAGGCCAAACCAGGCCGGAACTTTCAAACGGAAATTTCGTTTAATCTGATTGCAACCTGCTCTCCTTTATGTTTATGTCCGACAAAAAAGTGAAAATTATTAAGCGCGCTGAGCGCGTTAACCGTAAGCGGAACAAGCCCAAGGCGGTCCGCAAGACCGCGCACGATATAGTGAACACCGTTACCAGTTGGGTCACTGAATTTGAACAACGTCAACGGGAAGAAACCACCAAGGCCGTCGAAAGCCTGATTCGCTCTCGCAACCAACAGCCCAACGAAGCCTAGACAGTCCCCGTCATCGGCACACAAGTAGCGGCTCAAAGTCAGCGACGGCGCACACGTGTGCACGGACGCAGGCCGAAAAGAAAGTCGCCAGCGTCGGGCAGTCCACAACTTCTGGTTCAAAACGATTGACAGTGGCGAATGGCAGTTATAGCATCGTTTGCGGATCGCCCCCGGACCGAACGACGATGAAATCTTCACGGTCAAAACGTGGGAAGCGAAAGTCCTCTCTCATTGCTTCGATCCGTCGGCCGCTGGCCCCGCCGGGACACCCGCTGAGTTTGGCAAAGCCCGATCGAAAAGCGCGACCCGCCGGCCGCAAAGCGAAACACAAGCAGCGTCCGGAAAAGTTGGAACTCGCCGAAGAGTATTAGTCTCACCGTCCGTTCCGCCGGGCCATCTTCATTTGTCAATCCGGAATCCTTGGCGGAGAATCTCGATCATGAATAACACTGGTGACGAGTTTATTGCGCGCTCGCGCGATCATTTGACGAAAGATTTTTTGCCGAAGCTCGAGCGCTGTCTTGAACGGCTGAGCGACGATCAGATTTGGTGGCGGCCGAATCAGCAATCAAACAGCATCGGCAATCTGGTGCTGCATCTCTGCGGCAATGCGCGGCAATGGATTGTCTGTGGCGTTGGCGGGGCAAAGGACGTACGCAATCGCGATGCTGAGTTCGCGCAGCGCGACGTAATTCCGCGCGCCGAAATCGCGTCGCTGCTCAAGCAGACGTTGCATGAGGTTGACGATACGCTGGCGCATTACGAAGCGAACAGATTGCTCGAGCGGCGCACGATTCAAGGAACCGAAGTCTCGGCGCTAGCTGCTATCCTTCACGTCGTCGAACATTTCTCGATGCACACAGGCCAGATCCTGATGCTGACGAAGATGATCACAAATTCAGATCTGGCCTTCTACAAGTTTAAAGATAAGAATGCTCTCCCGCAGTGGAAGCGGGAAACCGCTTGAACCAGGCGGGCGAAGTTTCTGCTTGCGACCTCGCGGCCTCTCTGTGTAAATTAGCCCCGCAATAATCGCATCACCCTTGGAGGTTCTTGCGGATGACTTATATAGTGGCCGAGCCCTGCGTCAATTGTCGTTACACCGATTGTGCGATTCCTTGTCCGGTCGAGGCCTTTCATCTTGACGACGACATGCTGGTAATTAATCCGGAGACTTGCATCGATTGTGACGCCTGTGTGCCCGAGTGTCCGGTCGAAGCGGTTTTTTCAGAAGACAATCTGCCTGCAGATTGGGCGCATTTCAAAGAAATGAACTCAGAGCGGGCGTTAAGCGGCTTGCCCACAATCAACGTGCGGCTCGACCCACTTTGCCAGTGATTCAATTTCGCATCTGATGCAAGGCGCGCAGTCGCGGCAATACAGGTGGCTGACGCGCCTTGTCGGTTTTTTGGAACAACCGTTGCTGTTATAGTTGTTCGTGTTCCGCGATGAAGAAAGGCACGAAGCTTTGGCTGGGTGGGTTGACCGTCGCCGCGGCCGCGGCCGGAGCGATTGGAGCGCTATTAATGAAAAGAGAACGTAAGCCAAAGCGGCGGCCGTCACTAGTGGAAGGGACTTGGGCGAGGCCTGGAATGCAGGTGACCTTTCGCGCCGAGCTGATGCCCGGACGAGATGCCGACGAGCGGACGTATCGCGTTACCGATTTGCTGCCCAGCGGACGTGTGTTACTTGATCGAGTTGCGGGAGAACATGCGCAGAAGGAATTTGAGCGGCGTTAGAAACTCGCGGGCCACGAACGCTACCATTCATAAATCCTGCCGGGCTCCATCACTTTAAGTTTTTCAATTCCCAGGCTATTCAATTCTTCGATCACTTTTTCGCGGTACGCCGGTTTTAGGTGCACGGCGAGAATGTCCATGCCGTTGTGATTGAGCTTCGCCAGTTCATCTTGCAAAGTCGCAGGTGTCAGGTGTTTGGAGGCCATCGCCAGCCCAGCCATCGAATTGGGAAACGACGCTTCGATGAAGAGCGCATCAAGCTGTTTCGCCTCGTTGACCACGCGCCATAATTCTTCAGTTTCAGCCGTGTCAGAACTGAATGCGACGGTGGTTGCACCGTCTGACAGCAGCAGGCCTACCGTCGGCACAATGTGATTGACTGAAATTGCTGTGCAGGTCAGATGAGCTATTTTGAATTCGCGGCCAAGTTCAAATGGAACATATTGCATGACGTGACCATGCGCATTCTTTAGCTCGTCGAACTTCGGGTAAACGGTATCGTTGAAGACGTCCGCCTTCAGCAAGTCGATGACTTCCGTGGTTGCATGAATGCGAATTGGCCCACGCAACTCGCCGAAAAGATCGTCGACGAATATCGGCAGGCTGGCGATATGGTCCATGTGAGGATGGGTCACAATAACGTCGCGGACGCTACCTTGTTGGGCTTCATTTAAAGCGATGCCGATGCTGCCCGCGTCAACGGTGACGCGATCGTCGATGACGAAGCAGGTAAGGCGTTGGGCGAGACTAACACCCCCGTGCGCGTCGAAAGAACTTGGTAAGAGTTGAATCTGCAAGTATCGGGTGAATGTCGGATTCAGCTTACAGCCAAAAAACGCGCCAAGTATAAGCCATGCTGCGCCAGGGCGGCGAGAATTTTCGTTAGTGTGCCGCACCGGACGCGGGCTTTACGAGTTTCTGTCGCAATTCCTGCAAGCTGTAAAGATAGTCGTACTCCCGTTCGCGGGCCATGTTCGGATCGCGAACGAATCCCCTGGCCACACGATTGCGATGAAATGCGAGTTCGCTCGCCAGTTGGTTACATCGCATTCGTGCGCGCCAGCCGGAGAACCCGCGAGTCATCATTGCATTCCACGACATGCCCATGCGTCCGCGAATCGTGCCGAGCTTTTCATATTCGACGGCGTCAAAGAAGCCGCGTTGATAATCCGGATAAAGGAACTGGCGGACGATTCGGCCTTCGCGCCGTAGTGAGAAGAAGATCACCATCAACGTAATAATGAATGTTGGACCCATGATTAAGAAGTAGCCCGCGAAGAAGCCAACGGCGCCGCCGTAGGTCGCCGTTCCGTTCCAGGTCGCGTGGAGCAGAATCGCGAGCATGAATCCGAGGACGGGAGCCACGACTTTTATGAACCCGTTGTTCGATTGGCGCGACCAACCGAGACCGATGCCTGTCATGCTGGTGAACAACGGATGAGAGAAAGGCGCAGCCATGCCTCGAAGAATAAAAGTGAAAGTAAGCGCACCGGCCCCGCCCCCCACGGCGCGCCCGTAGTACAAAATATTCTCACTCATGGCGAAGCCCAGGCCGACCATGCCGGCATAGATGATGCCGTCCACGATACCGTCGAACTCATCGCGTTTTAACAGAAATAAAGCCAGCAGGATAAAAGCCTTGGCGCTCTCTTCTACGATCGGGGCCGAAACGACCGCGCCGAAGTTTTCTCCAATCTGCGCACTGTTGGTGGCCGCGGTAACTATGGCGCCATTGAGTGTGTTCAGAATAAAAGCAATGAAGACGGCTACCAGCGCGCCCCAAAGAAAGGCCGTCGCCAGCATCCAAATCGGCTCGGCTTCATAACGATCTATCCACAACAACAAAACGACGTAGATGGGCACCGGCAGTGTGGCGCAGACCATGCCGATAACTAACTCAACCGGTCCGGTTTCGACACCGATGAAGAACAACAGAATGAGCCCGAGCAATGCTGCCACCATGAGAGCGATCAGTCCGAAGATAATTTTCAACGCGCTTTGGTGACCGGACGATTTGATCACCCGGCGCGGAACATCTGTCGGCATGTAGGGCTGTGGTTGATACATTCAGGCCGCCGAAACGCTGCGTAGTATATCCGCAAATTACACGAACCGATAGATCAGTGTAAGTGTCGTTGGACGACGATCATGATTGAACCTGCGATTGCGACGTATGCGGCAGCGCCTTGAGCAAGCCGCCAAAAACTGTTGCATTCCATCTTACGACAGTTTATGCTACGAGCGCTCTGAAGATTCAACCGACCGAAGACCCTGGGAGTTTGCCGAATCGCAAGGATGTATAGCGAGGTCTTTTTCGCGGTGTCTCGGAGTGACATTGGCCCTTAGAAGATCGTCAACAGGTTTCTAGTTCATGCCTGTACGACAACCTCCGCCTCACTCGAGATTGTTGAAGACGTAGTCGATGGTTGATTTGATCCGCACAGCGGAATGCTCACCCAGGAATCAACCGGCACTTACTGAGTGCCCGCGTCCAGCACGCAGAATCACAAACTGTTTGCTGCACTGAGTCGTTTTAGGACTCTAGATGTTTCTCCTGCGAAGAGTTTAGGATTTTAGTTGCGCGCTCAATGCCGAGTCGCTCATCCAGCCTTCTTACAACACGCCGCACTTCGAATCAGTCAATCAGTTCAAGCAAGGTTTTTATCACTTTCTCGGAAAGGTATGATTAACATGCACGTAACAGCCCAAATTACCGCGCTTCGAAAAGAGACCGAAGGGTTAAACCCCAATGAACGAGCAAATATCTGCTGCGATTGGGCCAAACAAATGGAAAAGTCGGGTAACTACGAGCTTGCGGCTGAGGCCCTGGATGAATTTTGGCCTGATCGAAACAAGGCGCCAATCGTTGACGGACTCGATCCAGCCGCCGCGGCCAAAGTGGTGCTCCGTGTAGGCAATCTCGTGGGATTTCTCGGGAGTACGACGCAAACGCCCGGCGGTCAGGAACGCGCCAAAGACTTAATTACCCAAAGCATCGAAATGTTCGAGCGCCTCGGCGACCCGACGCGCGCTGCGGAAGCCAGAGGTGATTTGGGACTCCGCTATTGGCGCGAGGGCGCGTTTGATGAAGCGCGGATAACTCTCGCAGCGGCCCTCGCCAGCGTTGACGACACCGATGCGGACTTGAAAGCTGTCCTGCTAATTCGCGCCGCAGTTGTCGAAGCAGCGACCAGGCGTCTGCAAAATGCTCTGAACTATTGTCTCAGGGCGGAGCAACTGGTGGAGCAAAGCCAGGATCACTTTCTTAAAGGAGCTTTTCACGCTCATTATGGATTGGTGATGCGGCGACTCGCCTCTCCCGAGAATCGCGAAGACTACCTGGATCGGGCGCTGGTCGAGTATGCGGCTGCCAGTTTCCATTATGAACAGGCCGGCAACGAACGAGATCAAGCTGTGGTTGAGAACAACCTGGGATACCTTTACTCATCTCTCGGGCGGCACAAGGAAGCGCACAAGCACCTCGATCGCGCTCGTTCGATTTTTTCCAACATCCGCGACCTGAGCCGCGTGGCCGCAATTGATGATACGCGGGCACGCGTACTGCTTGCCGAGGGCCGACTCCACGATGCTGAACGCGTCATTCGTCTCTCAATCAAGGCATTTGAACGTGGCGGCGAACAGGCGATGTTGACCGAATCACTCACCACCTACGGCGTAATACTGGCGCGTCTGGGACGACATGCACGATCGCGGGAACTGCTCGAACGCGCGGTAGAGGTTGGCGAGATCGCCGGCGATTATGAGGGCGCCGGCAGAGCCAAAATTAGCCTGATTGAAGAACTGCGGAACCAGACCTCCCCGGCTGAACTCGCAGCTGAGTACGAATCGGCGGTGGCAATGCTTAAGAACTCCGAGGATCCTGCTACTGCGCGGCGATTAATCGATAGCGCTAAGGAAATAATTGATTCGTTGACCGCTTCCGAGGACATTCAGCCGAATGTTGACGTCAGTTCGTGGGAAGCGTTCTCATTCAAACGCGAGGTGCTCAAAGTCGAGAAGGCTTTCATCGAGCGCGCGCTAAGAGATGCTGGCGGTTCAGTCACACGCGCTTCGCGTTTACTTGGTTTTCGTCATCACCAAAGTTTGATTGCCTTGATCAATAGCCGTCATCGCGATCTCTTAGGGACGCGCTCGGCGGTCCGTAAACGTAGGCACCATCTCTTTTCAAAGCCGCGCAAGACACGTAAGACGATACCTGCGGGAAATGGAACTGCGGCCGCCGGATCTACTCAAGCGGAACCGACTGAGGTAACCATAGGCGCGCCGACAGGTGAAAGAGCCGGTTGAAGATTTTGGGTTAACGCGCGCAAGTGAGCGCCCGGCCGCCATCGATTTGATACGTCGCGCCAGTGATCCAGGCTGCCCGCTCTGAGGCTAAATAAAAAACGAGTTCCGCGATTTCAGCAGGGTCACCCACTCGTCCCAACGGATGCGTGGTTTTCGAGTGTTCGAGGAACTTGGCGTAGTCAGCCTCGCTCATCCCGCCCCGTTTGTGAATTTCTGTGACTACCACTCCGGGATTAACTGCATTTACGCGCACTCCTTTGGGTGCTAACTCCAAAGCGGCGCAACGAGTCAGTTGGTCCACGCCGGCTTTTGAAACGCAATACGCCAACACACCGGGAAATGAACGCAACCCAGTGACGCTCGAAACATTTACGACGCTGCCTTTCGTTTTGGCCAAGTGCGGAGCGGCCAACTGCATCAGGTGAAACACAGAACGAAGATTTACATTCATCATAGAATCCCATGCAGTTAATGAGGTGTTCTCAATTGATCCGGAGGCAATGTGTCCGGCTGCATTTACCAGCACATCCAGACGCCCGGCACGACTAACTGCTTGCTCGAATTGAGCGCCCACAGCTTCATCGTTTGTCACGTCAAGCGCCAGCGTGGAACAGTTGCTGTTGCCTAATTCGCCGGCGAGTTCTCGCAGCGCCGAATCGTTACGTCCGATTGCGATCACGCGCTCAGAGGCGGAGGCAAATCGTCTGGCGACGGCGCGGCCGATGCCAGAAGTCGCTCCCGTTACCATTACGACACGGTGCAAGTTGAAATCGTTCATTACGTTTCCTCAAAAGATACCAAGCGGTTAAGGTAAAAATAGCCTGACATATTGACATACGACCCGACTAAATGACTATACTTCGGCCGGAATTCAAAGGCCGTTTTTTCGCAAGAGCTTGCACACCGTTTTTATAGGTTCCTCCGACTACTGGAACAGCTGATTCAAAGACCGACCGAAGCTTCATCGCACATTGACAGCCAGCGCGGCGCAGGCTTCGCAATCGTAAACAAAGATGCCGCGATCTACATCTGTTTCGGTTTACATGACTGCTGCGGCAGCCGCGGCGGCGGCGTTGTTCTTTATTCTTTGGTGGATGCTGCAGGCGGAAGACTCGCCTTGGGTGCCGGCTGGTTTGGCCGCTAGCGTCGTCATGCTGGTGGCAGCGTCTGCGCGCATACTAGTCGCTCGCCGAGTTCACAATCACCGAAAAACTACAGTCCGGGAGTCGCCCGAAACATCGGTGCGTCGGCCCACGCTGGCGGAAGTGATGCATTCAACCAGTCGCCATGCAGCGGCTTTGCGCGCGCTGCAGCGGCAGTCGGCCGCGGCCGACGAAAAGGATGCCCTCGAAATGCATTGGCACGGTTATGTGTTGTGCAATGTATATCTGGCGAGCGCCGACAAGGCTCTGCAGTCCGGCGGACTAGCGGCCGATAATCGCGTCGCGTTGCGCAGCGGTCAGGAGCGGGTGCGTGACATGCAGAGACATCATCTGCTGACGTGGGCGCGAAATTCTGCGCGATCCTTCACGCATGAAGCCCAGCAACGCGTGAGACTGTATGAGAAAGTTGAGACTGCTAACCGGGCCCTTGATTGTATCGATCGCGCCCGACGAATTTATCCTGACGACGAAGAATTGGCGGGCTCTGCTCAAGCCGTACATGAATTCATCACCTCGAGCCGAGTCGCCCACTGGATAGAACTCGCTGAACGGGCGGCCTTCAAAGGTTATTTTCAACGCGCAATCGACTGTTACCGCGATGCCCTTTATTACTTAGGTCGTGATACGCCTGGGGCGGCCGGTAACGACGCCGCCGAAAGGATTGTGAAAGAGATTGACACGCTCCGTACGTGCATAAGCACGGAGGCCGGTCAAACGGAGACCAAAGCTTCCGATTCGCGACGACAACGACGATCAACCCCTGAGATCAATTAATATGTTTCGACCCAAATGCCCTCGCTGCGGTAGCCACCGAATTCGTCGTGGCTACGATCGTAGAACCTTTCTCCTTCGCATATTTGGCATCCATAATCTTTTATGCGATCATTGCAACTGGTTATTCAGAGCATTCAGTCCATTCTTTGCACTCCGGCAAAGTCAACGACAAAAGGGCACCCGCAAAGTGCTCTAGCAATAAGGAATCGGATTATGAGTAATAAAGGCCTGCTGCTTGCCGCGATTCTCCTAAATCTTTTCGTCGTTTCTTTGGCTTATTCGCAAGATCAAACTCAGGCGCCTGGACCCGGGTCCGGTGCCTCGGTTGATTCACAGGGCATCCGCAATTATCTGCTTGGCCCAGGTGACGTATTGGACGTCCGTGTCTTCGGCCAGCCTGATTTGAGTTCCACAGTTGAAGTCGATGCTGAAGGTAACCTTTCGTCGCTGCCATTTCTGGAGAAACCAATCCGCGCTCAATGCCGCACCGAGAAAGAAGTACAAAAGGACATTGCACTGGCTTACAGCAAGTACATCAAGAGTCCGCAGGTGAGCGTGCTTGCGAAAGAACGAAAAAGCCGCCAGCCGGCCATCATCACCGGCGCGGTGCGAACTCCGATGCAAGTTGATATGCGACGTCAGGTTCGGCTCCATGAGTTGGTCGTGAAAGGCGGCGGTTGGACCGATCGCGCCAGCGGCACGATTCAGATCATGCACACCCAACCGGAAATGTGCCCAGCGGACGGCGCGGTGTTTCAAGAAGCAACGTTGCAGGAAAAGGGCAACTTCGGCATCGCGATTTTCAAAATTAGCGATCTCAAACTGGGGAAAGAAGAAGCTGATCCGTTCATCAGGCCAGGTGACATTGTAATCGTCACCGAAGGTGATCCGGTTTACGTTACCGGGTCTGTAACCAGTCCACGTGAACTGGTTATCCGCGAGCAACTTACTTTAGCGCGCGCAATCGCGATGGCGGGCGGGCCAAACCGAATGGCAACGAAAGAGGTACATATCTACCGGCAAAAACAAGGCCAGGCGGGTCAGGACGATCTAAAGTTCAATTACGATGAAATAAAAAAAGGAAAAGCTCCTGATCCAGAGTTGAAACCGTTCGATATTGTCGACGTCGGACAATCGGGTCCATTTGGTGCCAAGCGGATCTTAGAAACCTTAGCCGGCGCCGTCACTGGAATCCCGGGTGTAGCCATTCAGCGCGGAATTATTTATTAGTCGCAAATTTTATGAGTCAAAGAATAATTGCTAAGAACAAAAAGAACCGGCGATTGACCTATCTTTGGATCTTTGGTTTGGCCGTACTGGTTTTCCTTTTAATCTACTTCGATCAGACCGCGTTGCTCTATATCTTGTCCACGCTTGGCGTAACTGTGTTGCTGATTATCGTGGCGGCTGCCGATCTCGGTCGCAGTGAGATATCTTCAGGTAATCCAGGTCAGGCTGCCGGGCTCCCGACTCCCGGCCGACAGACCAAATAGACTTCCAGACCCGCGCGATTCTCTTTTCCTAGTTGGAAAAATTCCGGCTCTCGCATAGAGTATCTGCGCCAACAGTCCAAGATTTTTCCGGAGGACCAATCTAAATGACGAGAATGAAGCTTTCCTTGGCGCTGATTGCTGCGTTCAGCATTTCAGTTCTTTGCCTTTGCCTGCCGCTCGGTAGAGTTCGGGCGCAACGTAACGGCGACGGCGGCGGCGCGACGCCAATCAAATATCCCGAAACGAAAAAGGTTGACGTGGTGGAAGAATATTTCGGCACGAAGGTGCCCGATCCTTATCGCTGGTTGGAAGATAACGATTCTCCTGAAGTGGCCGCCTGGGTCGAGGCCCAGAACAAGGTCACTTTTGCTTACCTGGATCAAATTCCTTACCGCGCACAGTTGAAAGATCGTTTGATGAAGCTCTTCAACTATCCGAAGTTCGGCGCGCCATCTCGTCGCGGGGAGTGGTTCATGTCCTGGAAGAATGACGGCCTTCAGAACCAG
>CBFHBI010000026.1:0-11296 GCA_965653755.1 uncultured Blastocatellia bacterium | reverse complement strand
TCAGTTACCGTGGACGGTGCGGTCCTGCGCCGCGTGCCGAAACCCGCCAGTTAGGATTCTGGTCGGTAAGCTTGCCCTACAAAGTCGAGCGCGTCGGGCTGCCGCAGTGACTTTGGAGTGCGGCGGCTTGACGCCGCTTTTTCATTAAGCCAATATCCGCAGCGTTTACTCTCCCGACGGCGATGATAGAGCTGCGTCCAGCCGCAGCGCTCCAAAATGGACATTTCCCCAAACTCAACCATCGCTCAGTACACCATCGTCTCGAAGATCGGTGAAGGCGGGATGGGCGAGGTCTATCTGGTCCAGGACAACAAGTTAGATCGCAAGGTCGCGCTGAAGATTCTTCCAACGGAACTCGCGGTTAATGCGGAGCGCATGCGCCGCTTCACTCAGGAAGCCAAGGCAGCAGCAGCACTCAGTCATCCGAACATCGCTCACATTTACGAGATCGGCGAAAGCGACGGGGTGAATTTCATCGCGATGGAGTTCGTCGATGGCCAGACGCTCCGCGAGAAAATCCATAAAGAACAGACTGAACTAAGAAAGCTGCTGCGCTTTCTCCAGCACACGGCTGAAGGCCTGGCGCGCGCGCATGCTGCCGGCATCGTGCATCGAGATTTGAAGCCCGACAACATCATGATTACGCGTGATGGACACGCCAAGATTCTCGACTTCGGTCTGGCTAAATTGCTCGAACCGCCGGTGGTCACGGGAAGTGACTCCAGCGAAATTCCAACCGCGGTGATGCGGCAGCATTCAACGCCCGGAGCGGTGATGGGCACGGTCGGCTATATGTCGCCGGAGCAGGCCCAGGGCAAAACCAAAGAAATTGACCAACGCTCTGACATCTTCTCGTTCGGGTGCATCTTGTTTGAGGCAGCCACGGGCAAAAAGCCTTTCGAGGGAGAGTCTGTCGTCAAGTCGCTGCACATGGTGATTTACGAACCGGCGCCTTCAATTCTCGATCTCAATCCAGCTGCTCCCGCAGAATTACAACGCATCATCCGGCGGTGTCTGGCCAAAGACCCTGACGAACGTTATCAATCGATAAAGGAAGTTGCGATTGAATTGAAGAGCTTGCGGCGCGAAGTGGAGAGCGGCGGAATTGACACAACAGTCCCGCCACCGATTAGAAGCGAAGTAACAACGTCGCCGGCTTCGTCAACGTCTGCGGCGGCCCGTTCGCCTTCGCTGCAAACTCATGTGTCGAGTGCTGAGTACGTAGTCTCGGAAATCAAACAGCACAAGCTGGCGGTCGGGATTGCGCTCCTGCTGCTGGTTGCAGGAACGATTGGGCTGTTTTTCTTTCTGCGCGCGCCCAAAGTTCAAGCGCCCATCGATTCCATCGCAGTGCTTCCGTTCGACAACAAGAGTAACGATCCGAACACGGATTATCTCTCGGACGGTTTGGCTGAATCGTTGACGTACCGGCTTTCGCAGTTGCCCAACCTGAAGGTCAGCCCGACCAGCTCCGTCATTCGATACAAAGGAAAAGCGGCGGACATAAAGGCGGTTGCCAATGAACTCGGCGTTAGCGCAGTCATGACGGGCCGCATGCTCAAACGTGGTGATGATTTGACGATCAGCGTGGAACTGGTCGATGCGCGCAGCAACAAATTGCTGTGGGGCGAGCAGTACGATCGCAAGATGGCGGACTTACTCGCAACGCAGCGCGAGATCGCGACGGCTATCGCACAGAAACTGCAACTGAAACTTGCAGGCAACGAATCGAACGGGATCACGAAGCATTACACCGACAACAACGAAGCGTATCAACTTTATCTGAAAGGCCGTTTCCACTTTGCCAAACGAACGGACGAAGACATTCGGCGCAGCATAGAGCTTTTCCGCCAGGCGATAAGTCTCGACCCGAAATTTGCGCTTGCCTATGTCGGCATCGCTGAGTCTTACGCAGTGATGTCGTCGTATCCGTACATGTCTCCCGCGGAGGCGATGCCGCAGGCGAAAGCGGCGGTCGCTAAAGCGTTAGAAATGGATCCGGACCTGCCGGAAGCGCACACCATAGCCGGTGTGATTGCCACGACCTATGATTGGAATTGGCCCGAGGCCGAGCGCCGTTTCACACGGGCGCTCGCACTCGACCCGAATCTGGCGACTACACATTTTCGTCACGCGTGGGTTTACCTCAGTGCGATGGGGCGACACGACGAGGCGATTGCCGAGATGAAACGAGCGATGGAACTCGAGCCGCTCTCGGTTCAGCAGGGAGCAAACTTTGCGGCGATTTTAATATACGCCCGGCAGTTTGATGCCGCGCTCGAACAAGCGAAAAGAACTTACGACCTCGATCCGAATCATGTCGGGGCGCAGCATTGGCTGTGTCACGCTCTGAACATGAAAGGAATGTATGCGGAATCGCTTTCGATCGGGGAAAAGAATTCGCAGTTTTTTTCTATTTTCCTGGCAGACGCCAGTTATGCCTACGCGAAGAGCGGGCAGCGGCAGAAGGCGGAAGGAATGATCGCGAGGTGGAAGGAACTCGAAAAAACCAGGTACGTGTCGAACTATTGGGTTGCAATATCTTACGCCGCGCTCGGCGAAAGGGACGCAGCATTCGCCGAGCTGGAAAAGGCTTATCAGGCGCACGACTGGTTTCTGCCGCTAATAGACGTCGATCCGTTCTTAGATCCCCTGCGCGACGATCCGCGGTTTAATGATTTGGTGAAACGAATAGGCTTGCCGCACTAGTGGAATCGAGCCCTGAGAAAAGACAGTTGAGCGAAACCATTTTCCCCAACACGACCATCGCTCAATACATCATCGTCTCGAAAATCGGCGAGGGTGGCCGTAAAACCGCGGGAGCGGAATTTGAATTCGAAACACGACCGCGTTGTTGAAGAAGTAAATTCCCAGTATATTTAAATGAAGACCCTTAGTGCATTCCTGCTGCTTATTTCGCTGAGTACAGCGTCGGCGCAAACTTCTGACCTCTGGGGAGTAAACGGCGAGCGCTGGAGTCCGCGCAGCCGTCTGCCGGATTTTTCATTTGCCGGTTATCACTCGGGCGAAGCGCCTTTGCCGCGCGTGCCGCGTGGCGTGAGCGTGAAAGAGTTCGGCGCGAAAGGTGACGGCACGACCGACGACACGGCGGCCTTTCTCAAAGCGCTCGCCACGGTTAAGAGCGGCGCGATTGAAGTGCCGCCTGGCCGCTATCGCATCACGGATATTTTGGAAATCAAACGCAGTCATGTCGTACTGCGTGGCGCCGGGCCTGATAAGAGCGTGCTCTTTTTTCCGAAGCAGCTCAACGACATCAAACCCAATTGGGGCGAAACGACCGATGGCAAGCGCACCTCGAACTATTCATGGTCGGGCGGTTTCGTTTGGTTGAAAGGTAATACCGGTGGCCGCACACTCGCCAACATAACTGGGCCGGCGCAGCGTGGCGATACCACGCTGAAAGTTTCGGACACGAGCAAATTAAAAGTTGGTCAGCGCGTTGAGATTTTGGAAACGGACACGAAGGAAAATACGCTGGCCGATCTGCTTTATTCCGGAGACGCGGGAGATACGAGTAAGCTCCTCGGCACCACGACCGCGTCGATTGTCTGTCATATTCTCAAAATCAAAAATGATGAGATCGAATTGGATCGGCCGCTGCGCTTCGATGTGAAATCGGAATGGCAGCCGCGCGTCACAAGCTTTGAGCCCACGGTTTCCGAATCAGGGGTAGAGGATCTCGGTTTTGAATTCCCAGTGACACCTTACGCGGGTCATTTCACCGAGTTGGGATTCAACGCCGCGGCCTTCAGTGGCGTGTCGGATTGCTGGGCGCGTAATCTGCTGATTCGGAACGCCGACAGCGGCATCTTCACGAAGAGTTATTTCTCCACAGTGACGGGAGTCGTCTTCGAATCAGCTCGCCCGCCTGACAAGAGCGGGAACACCGGTCATCACGGCTTTAATTTCGAAGGCGAAGATAATCTGTTTACCGACTTTGATTTCCGCACACAGTTCATTCACGACATTACTCTGGACCACAACGCCGCCGGCAACGTTAGCGCCCACGGCCGTGGAATCGATCTGTCTTTCGATCATCACAAGCGCGCCGTAAACGAAAACCTCTTCACCGACATCGACGCCGGCTCCGGCACACATCTCTGGCTCTGCGGCGGCGGCGATGCGTTAGGCAATCACGCCGCCGCGCACAACACCTTCTGGAACATCCGCGCGAGACGACCGCAGAATTATCCACCCAAAGATTTCGGCTCAATCTCGATCAATCTGATTGCGCTTGAGACTGAGCAGCCGTCTGAAAAGAATTTGAATGGCAGATGGTTTGAAGCGATTCCGCCCGCGAAGGTTATGCCTCGGGATATTCATCTCGCGCAACTTGCGAGGCGTTTGCGGCGTCCAAAGCCCTAAATTTGGACATTTGTTTGGAGTCCGCTGCCGGCTACCCAAAAATTAGCCTCACCACTATTACTCAGATACAATCGCCCGGCTTTACGTCTCGGTGAAATCACGCTCACTGTTTTGCCCAAACTGGAGCGCGACGCGGAAATGAAAACGAATCGCCCCTTGCGATTATTGAAGACTTCGGCGTTGTCGCTGTTATTGGTCTGCGCTTTTGTCATAGGTGGAACGGCGCAACAAACTCGTTCAGGGAATCCCATCATTCCCGGTTGGTATGCTGACCCCGAGGCGCACGTCTTTCGCGGCGAGTATTGGATTTATCCGACTTACTCTGCGCGATACGATCAGCAGACGTTCTTTGACGCCTTCTCTTCCTAAGACTTAGTCACGTGTACGAAGCATCCGCGGATTTTTTCGAGCGACGATGCGTCTTGGGTAAAGCGCGCGCTGTGGGCGCCTTCAATCATCGAGAAAGGCGGCTGGTATTACCTCTTCTTCGGCGCGAATGATATTCAGAACGATCAGCAGATTGGTGGTATTGGCATCGCTCGCGCCCGCCAACCCGGAGGACCATTCAAAGACTACCTGGGCAAGCCTTTGATTGATAAGTTTCACAATGGCGCCCAGCCTATCGATCAATTTGTTTTCAAGGACCGCGATGGATCTTTTTATTTGATCTACGGCGGTTGGCGGCATTGCAACATTACGAAACTGAATAAGGACTTCACGGGCTTGGCGCCGTTTGCGGATGGCACAACGTTCAAGGAGATCACACCGCAGGGCTACGTCGAAGGCGCGTTCATGTTCTTCAAGGACGGCCGCTATTATTTCATGTGGTCTGAAGGCGGTTGGACGGGACCAAACTATGCTGTCGCCTACGCTACGGGCTCGTCGGTGCTTGGGCCTTTCGAGCGCGTGGGCAAGATTCTCGAGCAGAACCCGTCGGTGGCCACCGGCGCGGGTCATCATTCAATTCTCCACCGGCGTGGTTCGTCACACTGGTACATCGTGTATCATCGCAGGCCTTTGGGAGAAACCGATCGCGACCACCGAGTCGTTTGCATCGACGAGATGAATTTTGACGAACGCGGATTGATCAAACCCGTCGTCATCACGAAAGAGGGTGTCCGTCGCGATGCGTTGCCATAAGCGGACAGCATAAACGCGCGTGCTCGTGGCCCGCTGTGGTACTTTACGTCTGCACCGGGGCATTGATGACCCAAGAGCGCCCCCATCGCCAACATCTGCGTGGTCGCGGCACTTCGACGCATGACGTCGTGGTGATTCGTGATTTTCGTTAATTGAATGTCCCTCAGCCCCGGCACCAAACTCGGCCGCTACGAAATCCGCTCAAAGATTGGCGCGGGCGGAATGGGTGAAGTCTACCTTGCCGAAGATACGCGACTGCGCCGGAATGTCGCGCTGAAGATTCTGCCCGCCGAACTTGCCGCGAACAAAGATCGAATGCGGCGCTTTGAACAGGAGGCGCAGTCTGCTGCCGCGCTCAATCATCCGAACATCGCGCACATCTACGAAATCGGCGAGAGTGACGGCGTCAATTTCATCGCGATGGAATTCATCGACGGCGTTACGCTGCGCGAATTGATTTACGAGACTCAGATCGATCTATTAAAGCTCCTCAGTCATTTGCAGCACGTCGCTGAAGGATTGGCGAAAGCTCACGGCAATGGAATTGTTCATCGCGATCTCAAACCCGACAACATCATGGTGACGCGTGATGGTCACGCGAAGATTTTGGACTTTGGGCTGGCGAAACTGATCGACCTTCAGCCACTCCCGCGCAGGGATTCGAGCGAGGTCGCGACGGCTGTGCTGCCCCCACATTCAACTCCCGGCGCGGTCATGGGCACGGTCGGTTACATGTCACCGGAACAGGCGCAGGGCAAGACAAAAGAGATCGATCACCGCTCGGATATTTTCTCGTTCGGTTGCATTTTGTTCGAAGCAATAACGGCGCACAAAGCCTTCGAAGGCAAAGACGCAATCGATACGCTTAACAAAATCATTCGTGAGCCGGTTCGCCCGATCGGTGATTTTCGTTCTGACTTGCCGAATCATCTGCAAAGAATTGTGCGGCGATGTCTGGAGAAGGACCCGGAAGACCGCTACCAAACAATAAAAGACGTGGCGATTGAGCTGCGTGAATTGCGACGCGAGCTGACAAGCCCAGCGGGAATTGATACGACCGTTCAGCCCGCCAGTGCTGCCTCAACGCTCGGCTCATCCGCGAGTGCCGCAACGGCATCGGTCGCGCCTCAGTCAACTGCGCCCGCGTCGAGCGCCGAATACATCATCAACGAGATCAAGCGCCACAAGAAAGGTTTGGCTCTCACCGCGGCGATAGCAATTGCGTTAGTCCTGACGACCGCTGGCTATTTCATCTTCGGTCGCCGCGCGCCGGCGCTGACTGATAAAGACACCATCCTGCTCACGGATTTCGTGAACACGACCGGCGACGCTGTCTTTGACGGCACACTGAAGCAAGCGCTGGCCGTGCAACTGGAGCAGTCACCTTTCTTGAATATCTTTGGCGACGATCGCGTGCGTGACGCGCTTAAGTTCATGGGTCGCTCGCCTGACGAAAGAGTGACGCGCGACGTTGGCCGTGAGATCTGTCAACGCCAAGGATTGAAAGCATTGCTGGCAGGTTCTATCTCAGGACTGGGCAGTCACTATGTGATCACGCTCGAAGCGATTAATGCACAAACCGGTGATGCAATTGCGCGCGAGCAGGCTGAGGCTGAAAGCAAGGAGCAGGTGCTGAAGAAGCTTGGCGAGGCGACTACGAATCTGCGCAAGAAGCTGGGCGAGTCGCTGGCTTCGATTAGCAAATTTGACGTGCCGATTGAACAAGCTACGACATCATCGCTTGAGGCGTTAAAGGCGTATTCTCAAGGCTTCGCAAAAAATTCAGCCCTTCATTATCTCGACGCGATACCACTTTACAAACGCGCAATTGAACTCGATCCAAACTTCGCACTGGCTTGGGGGCATTTGTCTTCATCTTACGGTAATACGGGTCAGTATGATCTTGCGATTGAGTGTGCACAGAAAGCCTTCAATCTTCGCGATCGAATCAGTGATCGCGAAAAATTCTATGTCTCGGAGCGGTATTACTCCTACGTAACAGAAGAATTGGAAAAGAAGATTCAGACTCAAGAGCTAATGAAGCAGAGCTATCCAAACGACTATGCTGTGCATATCAACTTAGCCCTCAGTTATAGCCAGATTGGGCTCTTTGAAAAGGCGATTGACGAGGAACACGAAGCCATGCGAATTAACTCGAACACAGCTCAAGTTCAAGGGAACCTCGCTAATTTCTTTGTCAAACTAAATCGGTTCGAAGAAGCAAAAGAAATTGACCGGCAGGCTTTGGATCAAAAGCTGGATGGTGCCGTGATCCGCCGGACGCTTTATTTTATCGCACTCGTTCAAGCGGATTCGCAGGCGATGAAGCAGCAAATCGACTGGGCCACCGGACGGCCGGAGGAGTATCAAGCTCAAGAATGGCAAGCGTCAGCGTCGGCGCTCTCTGGTCAGTTACGAAAAGAGCGACAGTTTAGTCAACGTGCCGTTGACTTGGCGCAGCAACGCGAATTGAAAGAAGTCGCGGCACGAGATCTAGCTGATGCGGCTGCGACGGAAGCGACGCTAGGTAATTGTGGCCAGGTGGAAGATCTGATTGCTAAGTCCTTTAGCATTTTGCGCAGTAGTCTTGTGCTCGAGGACGCCACCGGCGTCTTGTCCCTTTGCGGTGATGCAAGTCAGGCGCAGCCGTTGATAGACGAGTATTCGAAGCGATTTCCCAATGACACGAGATGGAACGCGGTCTGGCTGCCATTGGACCGTGCTTTGATTGAACTGCACCGCGGCAATGCTGCCCAGGCAATTCAATTGCTGGAATCTGCGCATCGATACGAGGTTATTGGTGGGTTCTGGCCACAATACGTTCGCGGCCAAGCTTACCTGAAATTGAACAAAGGCACGGAAGCCTCCGAAGAGTTCCAAAAGATTCTCGATCACCGCGGCTGGTACATTGACTCTGAACTGTATCCGCTTGCCTATGTCGGCCTCGCGCGCGCCGCCATGCTGCAAGGCGACACCGCGAAAGCGCGCAAGGCCTATCAGGATTTCTTTGCGCTGTGGAAAGACGCCGACCCGGACATTCCAATTTTGATCGAAGCAAAGAAAGAATACGAAAAGCTGAAATGACTTTTGCAATGCAGTGACTAGCGACTGTTCTTAGTGAATGACGATCGCCCCTGGAACCCGACTCGGCCGTTACGAAATCCGCTCGAAGATTGGCGAAGGCGGAATGGGTGAGGTCTATCTGGCCCACGATACGGAACTAGATCGCAAAGTTGCGCTGAAGATTCTGCCGGCAGAGGTGGCCGCAAATGGCGACCGGATGCGCCGTTTTATCCGCGAAGCAAAATCGGCCGCGTCGCTCAATCACCCCAACATTGCCCACATTTATGAAATTGGCGAAAGCGACAGAACGCACTTCATCGCGATGGAGTTCATCGATGGCGTGACGCTGCGCGCAAAGATTCATAAAGAGCAAACCGATCTGGGAAAGCTGTTGCGCTATCTGCAACATGCGGCAGAAGGCTTGGCGAAAGCGCACGCGGCCGGGATCGTCCATCGCGATCTCAAACCCGCCAACATCATGATCACACCCGACGGGCACGTGAAGATCCTGGACTTCGGCCTGGCGAAGTTGATCATGTCAGATGAAGGAGACGGTTCTGACAAATCCGAAGACGCTGAGACAGCAATCATGGAGCAGCAATCAGCCGTTGGCGTCATCATGGGCACTGTTGGCTACATGTCTCCCGAACAGGCCCAGGGCAAGACGAAAGAGATCGACCAGCGCTCGGACATCTTCTCGTTCGGCTGCATTCTGTTTGAAGCAGCGACTGGTAAAAAACCGTTCGAGGGCGACTCAAAGATCAAGTCTCTGCACATGGTTGTCTATGAACCCGCGCCGGAAGTTGCCGAATTCAATCCATCCGCTCCTGCGGAATTGCAACGCATCGTGCGCCGTTGTCTCGCGAAGGATCCCGATGATCGATATCAATCGATCAAAGAGATCGCGATCGAGTTGAAATCGTTGCGCCGTGAACTGGCCTATGGCATTGGACACACCACCGCGCCTCCTGCAAGCACAGCGACGACGAGCGGCCACAGTTCATCATTGGCCAACGGTGGTTCACAGGCGGGCTCGTTAGTGCCGTCCATGTCGGCAAGCGGATCGAACGCCGAGAATGTCGTAGCGGGAATCAAACGGCGCCAGCTCGCATTGGTTGCGATTGTTCTGATGCTGATTGGAGCATCAATCGCTCTCGCATGGTTTTGGCACAGCCGGAATTCTGAAGTCGCGATTAACTCGATCGCGGTGCTTCCATTTGAAAACCGCAGCGGCAATTCGGATACGGATTACTTGTCAGACGGACTGGCGGAGTCGCTGATATTTCATTTGTCGCAACTGCCCGGTCTCAAGGTCAGCCCCACAACTTCGGTGATGCGCTACAAGGGAAATAAGGACGTCGCCAAAGTCGCCAAAGAACTGGGAGAGGATGCCGTGATGCGCGGTCGCCTGATTCAGAAGGGCGATGACATGAATATCACGGTCGAGTTCATCGACGTCCGCCACGACAAGTCTCTCTGGGGCGAACAATACCAGCGGAAAATGTCTGATCTGCTGTCGACTCAGCGGGAGATCGCCGCCACGATTACTCAGAAGCTGCAGTTGAAACTATCCGGCGAGGGCGAGCAAAAGCTGGCGAAAAGGTATACGGACAGCAGCGCGGCCTATCAGCAATATCTCAAAGGGCGCTACTACTGGAACAAGTGCGACGACGAAAATATCCGCAAGGCCATCGAGCAATTCAAAGCGGCGGCGGACGAAGATCCTAACTTCGCGCTCGCTTACGTTGGACTTGCCGATTGCTATTCGGTCTTGACCTTTTTCAGCAACACACCCACCACCGACTCGATGTCAACCGCTACGGCTTATGCTCAACGGGCACTGGCGATCGATAATTCGCTGGGCGAGGCCCACAGTTCACTCGGCTACGCCGAAATGTATCTATGGAACTGGGCCGACGCTGAGCAGGAACTCAAACGGGGAATCGAACTGAATCCAAATTATGCGACGGCTCACAAATTCTATGGCAACTATCTCGCGAACGTGGCACGTTTCGACGACTCATTGGCGGAGCTTAAGCGGGCGCAGGAACTTGAGCCCTTGTCCTTAATCGTCTGCCTTAATCTTGCGGATGTGTACCTGGAAAAGGGCGACCTCAAATCTGCTCTCGAGCAAGCGCAAAGAGCGATCAATCTCGATCCCAATTGGTACTCGGCGCGAGAAATACTGACACTTGTCTACCTCAGGCAGGGCAGGCATGCAGAGGCTTTGGCCGAGGCAGAAAAGGGCCTTCAGTTATCAAAGCGCGACAGCCACAAATGGCTGCTGGGATATGTTTACGCGCAAACCGGTAAGCGAACAGAGGCAGTGGCGATACTGGACGAATTGAAAGAAGGATTCGGCAAGAGACAGGTAAGTGGCTACGATCTCGCGCAAATGTATGCGGGTCTGGGTGATAAAGACCAGGCATTTGCCTTTTTGGAAAAGGAGTTTGAATCTCATAGCGCTCTGATGGCTCGGTTGTATTGGACGCCCTTCGACTCTCTTCGCGATGACCCGCGATTCAAAGCCTTAACGCGACGAATGGGAATGCCAAATTAAAATGAAGCGAGTTGGGTTGACTCCGTGAGCATGTTTGAAGCCGGCACCAGACTCGGCCGTTACGAAAACCGCTCAAAGATTGGCGAGGGCGGAATGGGTGAAGTTTACCTTGCCGAAGATACGCGACTGCGCCGGAATGTCGCGCTG
>CBFHBI010000025.1:0-11478 GCA_965653755.1 uncultured Blastocatellia bacterium | reverse complement strand
CCTGCTCGCGGTGCCGGTCGTCGATGAAGCCGGAGAAATTTTGGGTATCGTGACCGTTGACGATGCGATCGAATTGCTTTTGCCGAAAGATTGGCGACAGCGTCTGCCGCGATTGTTAGGATGATTTGTGGATGAGACGTGTCACAATCCCGACTCACCGCGGTTCTGACACGCAATTGAATCTGGAAATGTTTGAGGACCCTCCAAGTGACCGAACCACGCCGCGATGTGCGAAACGTTGGCCGACGCCTCTTGCGGCGCAGCGCTCAAGGTGTGTCCACCGTTCGTCGCACGGTCGCGCGCCGTCCGCGGTTGTTCACATATCTGGCGATTCTCGGTCCCGGAGTTATTACGGCGAATGCCGGCAACGACGCCGGCGGCATCGCCACTTACGCTTCGGCCGGCGCTGAGTACGGCTATGCTCTCCTCTGGACTCTAATACCAATCACCATCAGTCTCGGGCTCGTGCAAGAGATGTGCGCTCGCATGGGCGCGGTCACCGGCAAAGGTTTGTCCGATCTCATTCGCGAGCGTTTCGGCGTCAGATGGACCACCTTCGTGATGCTATCGCTGTTGATAGCCAACGGTGGGGTAACCATTTCTGAGTTCGTGGGCATCGCCGCCGCGACGGAGCTATTGGGAATTCCAAGATATATCTCAGTTCCCCTGGCCGCCGTTGCGGTTTGGTGGTTGGTCGTGAAAGGCACTTACAAGAAAGTCGAGAGAATTTTCTTGTTGATGTCGCTAGTCTTCCTCAGCTACATCGTCACTGCTTTTCTCGCACGCCCCGACTGGCATCAAGTATTGATTGGCACAGTCAAGCCATCGATCAACCCGAATTCGACTTATCTATTCACGCTGGTTGCGTTAATCGGGACGACGATCTCTCCCTACATGCAAGTGTTCGTCCAATCGTCCGTAGTCGAGCGAGGTGTAACTGTCGATGATTATCGTCCGACAAAGATCGACGTTTGGATTGGCACCATCTTCAGCGATGCCGTGGCCTTCTTTATCATCGTGGCCACCGCGTCAGCCCTTTTCAAATATGGCGTGCACGTCGATAGCGCCGCCGACGCCGCCCGCGCCCTACGTCCCCTCGCGGGAGAATATGCAGGAATTCTCTTCGCCATCGGTCTGTTCGGGGCATCAATGCTGGCTGCGGGCGTGCTGCCTTTGGCGACGGCCTATTCGATCAGCGAAGCCTTCGGATTTGAAAAGGGAGTCTCGAGCAGTTTTCGCGAAGCGCCCATCTTCCTGGGAGTATTTACTTTTCTGGTGGCCCTCGGCGCGATGGTTGCGATGATGCCGGGTCTGTCGTTGATCCACGTCTTGATCGTGACGCAGGTAATCAACGGCGTGCTCTTGCCGGTGATTCTGATTGCCGTACTCAAATTGGTCAATAACCGTGAGGTGATGGGGGCGCACGCTAACGGTCCGATTTATAACCTGGCCGCCTGGCTGACCACTATCGTCGTCTCAGTCTTGTCGGTACTCGTAATCGTCTCGACCTTATTCCCAAACGTCTTAGCTGGTTCGCGGTGAAACCGAGTCGTTCTCAATTGCTCTCGCCAAAGCCGCGCAATTGATGATAAAAGTACCTGCCTGCTGCAGTTTTCTTAGACGCTTAAGACTTGCATGGCTACTACTGGCCGGAAGAACCGCCTCTTCATTTTTGTCACGGCAACGCTGGTCGTAGGTCTGTTTGCGTTCGCGTTTCTGAAATTATTTGGCGACGCCACAGCCAAACATTATTTCGAAGGCTGGTTGCGGATTCCCTGGCTGGTCCTGCTGTCGCTATTCCTCTATCTCAGCATTAGAGTCGTCAATGCATTCCTCTTCGATTTCGCTTTTCGTCTTCGCCGCGGATATGAAGCACCAACGCTGCTGCGGAATATTTTTACGCTGCTGATCTTTGCAATCTCTTTCGGCCTGGTCTTCAGTAGGATATACACCGAGGTCAATCTCGGCGCCATCTTTACCACCTCCGCAATCTTTGGAGTCATAATCGGTCTCGCATTACAAGATACTCTCGGTAATTTCTTCGCCGGCATTTCCTTGCACGCCGATCGTCCGTTTCAAGTCGGCGACGTGATTGTCGTCGGAAATCACGTCGGCGTCGTCGAAGGAATAACCTGGCGCGCAATTAAACTCCGCACTTTTCAAAACCACATTGTCCACGTCAGTAATGCCATTGCCGCCAAAGAGGCGATTGAAGTGAGTCCGCGCGATAACCTCAACGCGCGACTGATTTATTTCAGTACCATCTACGGCGACTCGCCAGCGAAGACCATCCACATCGTGCGCGAGGCAGTGCGCGACGCGGCGAACGTTTCCGACAAGATCACACCTATCGTTCGGATTCGGCAACTGGGCGATTCATCGATTGATTGGGAAATAAAATATTGGCTGGACGATTACGCGAAATATAACGACTCAGACGCACTCGTCCGTCAGAGAGTTTGGTACGCCCTCCGTCGCAATGGACTGAGTTTTTCGAACCCAACACGCACAGTCTATTTGGAGCGCGCGCAGCCCGCGCGGCCTGTCACCCCGGAGGATCAGATCGCCGATCGATTGTCAGCAGTCGATATCTTTTCGCCGCTGTCCCCGGAAGAACTCCGTAGGCTTGCGTCCGCAACGGCCGGCCATGTCTTCGCGCCGGGAGAAACATTGATTCGCGCCGGCGACGAAGGCTCTTCCATGTTCGTCGTCCACAGCGGTAGCGTCGCGGTGCAAGTGCCGGATCGCGCCGGGTCGCGGACCGTGGCCGAACTTACCGAAGGCAGTTTCTTTGGTGAAATGGCCCTCTTCACCGGCGAACCGCGCACGGCTAACGTGGTCGCGCGGGAAGAAACCGAGGTCCTCGAAATCAAACATGCCGCCATGAAGCACCTCTTCGAGACAAACCCCGGTTTGGCTGAATCGATCAGCTGGACTATTGCCGAGCGACAGGCTGCACTCGCTAAAGATTCCGCCTCCACCCAACCGAGCATCCAGGAGACTGCCGGTCTCTTGTCCTCCATCAAACGGTTCTTCGGCCTGCGCTAGCCTCCCGTCGCCCAGGAAATCGCCTTTGTTTTTGAGCGGAATCTTGCCTCCGCGAGGACTTGACAATATCGCACTCAGCATTTATTATCACGATGCGCTCAGGCGATCGATTCACTCGCTGAGCCCGAGCAAACCACAAGGAATTTCTGGGAGGATTTTTAGAAATGACCATCATGCGTTATGACCCGTTCCGCGATTTGCGGACACTTCAGGAAGAGGTGAACAGACTGTTTACCGGCAGCATGCCGCGGACGTTTGACGACGAAGGGATCGCCCGCGGGGCGTGGAGCCCGAGCGTCGATATCTACGAGAACAAAGATCAAATCGTCCTGGAAGCAGAACTGCCTGGGATGAAGCGTGAGGATTTCGATCTCTCGATCGAGAACAATGTGATCACGCTGCGTGGGCAGCGTCAGTTCGAGAAGAAGGACGAGACTGACAACTACCATCGCGTTGAGCGCGCGTATGGAACATTTACTCGCTCGTTTACACTACCAAACACGGTGACGCCGGAAGGCGCAAACGCGGAGTATAAGCACGGCGTGCTGCGTGTAACGTTGCCGAAGCGCGAAGAGACCAAGGCTCGCCGGATCGAAGTCACGGGCGAGGCCGGCGAAGCGCGAAAAACAATCGAAGCTAAAGCTGCTTCAGCCAAAAGCTAATCAGCCGGGCAAAACTTATTGGGGGCGACGGCAGCTTTCGCCAGTCGCCCTTTTTGTTTCTCGTTTGCAGAAAGATGGGCAGGAGCAGAAAATATTCGCACACACGTTTAAAGAACTAAGAAGAGATTTAATGGTCTGATGTTATGCGGCTAGATAAATTCACATTACGCGGACAGGAAGCGATTCAAGCTGGAATTGAACTCGCCGAGCGCAATCAAAATCAGCAAGTCGAGCCTGAGCACGTTCTCTGCGCCATGCTCGACCAGGCCGACGGCATTGCGCGCCCGCTGCTCGGCAAACTGGGCGCCAACCTCGCGGTCATCAAAAACGATTGCGAAGCCGCGGTTGCCCGTTTTCCGCGCGTGCAAGGCGGCCAGCAATATTTCAGTCCGCGTCTTTCGCAAATCTTCACAGCGGCGCAAAAGCGCGCCGAGAAGATGCAGGACGAGTTCATCTCGACTGAGCATCTGCTGTTGGCGATTGCCGAGGAAAAAGACGGCGCGGCCGGCCAAATCCTGCGCCAGCACGGCGTGAACTCCGACGATCTGTTGAAAGCGATCGAGCAGACGCGCGGCGGTGTGCGCATTACCGACCAAAATGCAGAAGCCAACTACCAGGCGTTGTCGAAATATGCGCGCGATCTGACTGACGCCGCACGTCGAGGGAAACTCGATCCGGTTATTGGCCGCGACGACGAAATTCGCCGAACCATTCAAGTGTTGTCGCGCCGCACGAAGAATAATCCAGTGCTGATCGGAGAACCCGGCGTGGGCAAGACGGCGATTGTCGAAGGGTTGGCCCAACGAATTGTCTCCGGAGACGTGCCGGAGACCCTGCGGAACAAGCGTCTGGTCGGCCTCGATCTCGGCTCGATGCTCGCGGGCGCAAAGTATCGGGGCGAATTCGAAGATCGTTTGAAAGCCGTTTTGAAAGAAATCGAGAACGCGCAGGGACAAATCATTCTTTTCATCGACGAGTTGCACACGCTGGTCGGTGCGGGCGCCGCTGAAGGCGCCATCGACGCTTCAAACATGTTGAAGCCGGCGCTGGCACGCGGTGAGCTGCGGTGCGTGGGCGCGACGACGCTTAACGAGTACAAGAAGTATATCGAGAAGGACGCGGCCCTCGAGCGTCGCTTCCAGCAGATTTACGTCGGTGAGCCGACGGTGGAGGACACGATCGCAATTCTGCGCGGTTTGAAAGAGCGCTATGAAGTTCATCATGGAGTGCGCATCAAGGATTCCGCGATCGTGGCCGCGGCGACGCTCTCGAACCGCTACATTACCGATCGATTTCTGCCGGACAAGGCCATCGACTTGATCGACGAGGCCGCTTCGCGCCTGCGGATTCAAATCGATTCATTGCCGCAGGAAATTGACGAGGTTGAGCGCGAGATCATGCAGCTTGAAATCGAGCGGCAAGCTCTGCAGCGCGAAGAAGACACTCGCTCAAAGACCCGGCTAAAAGAAATTGAGCAACGCATCGCCGATCTAAAAGAAGAGTCCGCCGGCATGAAAGCGAAATGGCAATCGGAAAAAGAAGTGATCGAAAACATCCGCACTGCCAAAGCGGAGATGGAGCAACTTAGATTGCAGTTGGACCAGGCTCGCAACGCCGGCGATCTGGGGCGCGCATCCGAGATTCAGTACGGACAGATTCCGGAATTGCAAACGCGGCTGGATGCGGAACAACAGAAGTTGGAGAAGGTTCAGCAGGACGGCGTGACGCTGAAAGAAGAAGTTGACGAAGAGGATGTGGCCCAAGTCGTAGCGAAATGGACCGGCGTGCCGGTTTCGAAAATGCTCGAAGGCGAAATGCAGAAGCTCTTGACGATGGAAGAGCGGCTGGGCCAGCGCGTGATTGGCCAGGACGAAGCTTTGGAAGCGGTCGCGAATGCCGTGCGACGCGCGCGGGCGGGACTGCAGGATCCAAATCGCCCGGTCGGGTCGTTCATTTTCCTTGGCCCAACCGGCGTCGGCAAAACCGAGACGGCGCGGGCGCTCGCGGAATTTCTGTTCGACGATGAACGCGCGATGGTGCGGCTCGACATGTCTGAGTACATGGAGAAGCACGCGGTCGCGCGCATGATTGGCGCGCCGCCAGGATATGTCGGTTACGAGGAGGGTGGACAACTAACTGAGGCGGTGCGGCGGCGGCCATATTCAGTAATTCTTTTTGATGAGATCGAGAAAGCGCACCCGGACGTGTTCAACGTGTTGCTGCAGATTCTCGACGATGGGCGTTTGACTGATTCAAAAGGCCGCACGGTTGATTTCAAGAACGCGGTTTTAATCATGACGTCGAATCTTGGTTCGCGTGAAATTCAGGAAGTCAGTGACGACGAGAGACAAGTGCGCGAGGCAGTTACGCAGGTGCTGCACGATCACTTCAAACCTGAATTTCTGAATCGCATCGACGATATCGTGATCTTTCATCGGCTGTCGCGCGAGGAAATCGCGAAGATTATCGATGTGCAGCTTGAGCGGCTGCGCTCGATGCTGCACGACCGCAATATTTCGGTGGTGTTGGAAGATTCAGCGCGGGAACTGTTGGCGCAGGAAGGTTACGATCCGAGTTTCGGTGCGCGTCCTTTGAAGCGGGCCATTCAGACACTGATTCAAAATCCGCTGGCGCTGAAGCTTTTGAATGGCGAAGTGCTGCCCGGCCAAACGGTGTTTGTATCAGCGCGTAACGGCGAGATGCAATTTAGCGCGCGGCCCCAAGCCGTCGCTGCATAATGCCTCGCCGGACCAGGCTGGCAAAGGAATTGCGTTAACTAAGCCCGGCAGATTCTTGTTGCACTGAAACGCAACGATGAATATGCTCTGAACATCAAAGTGTTGCGGCGCGTAACACAATTAGCACAGAACCGACGCGTCGCTTTGACGGATAATAATTTTTACGACGATGGCAGATTTAGAAGCTTATAAAGACAGATTCAGTGAAAGTGGCCAACGCGTTTTCCAGAACGCCGTGAACGAATCGCGCCGGCGCGATCAGAATTACATTTCCGTCGAGCACATCATCAGCGCGCTTTCAAAAGAAGAACCCGATCTATTCAATTCCACCATGCGCAGTCTCGCTTTGGATCCGCTCGCGGTCGCGGGGGCGATTGAGCGCAGGTTGGAGGCCGCGCGACAGCACGTGGGCAAGGGAATTCGCATCGGGCCTGACGTCACAGATCTTTTCAAACGCGCGACCGAACGAGCGAAGTCTCAAGGCCGCAAGACGATCGAGCCGACCGATATCTTCGACGCGCTTTCGACGCGTGATGGTTTGTTCGTCGATGTGCTGCGCACGCTGGGCGCGGCTCCCGATGCCGTCGTCGAACAAGTGCGCACGAACGTAAATGAACGCGAGCATAAGGAAGAGCAATATCGCAAGAAGTTTGAACTGCCTCCGTACCTGAAGCACTTCGGCGTGTCACTCAATCGTCAGGCACGCCTCGACAAAATCCCGCCGACGATCGGCCGGGAAAAAGAGATTCAGCAAATCATCGAAATTCTTTGCCACCGCGAGCGCGCCAATTCGCCGATGCTGGTCGGCGAACCTGGCGTCGGCAAGACGGCGGTGATCGAAGGTCTCGCGCGTTTGATTGAACTCGAGCCGCAGAAAGTTCCGGCGCGGCTGCGCAACTGTCACGTAGTCCAATTGCAAATGGGCGGGATCGTCGCCGGCACGATGTTACGCGGCATGTTCGAAGAGCGCATCAAGGGCATCATCGACGAAGTCAAAGAACGCGAGAACCTGATTCTATTTATTGACGAAGCCCACACGATTATAGGAGCGGGCGCCGCGCTGGGGACCTCTTCTGATGCCGCCAACATGTTCAAATCGGCCCTGGCCAAAGGCGAGCTGCGCATCATCGGCGCAACGACGCTGGCGGAATACAAGGAATACATCGGCGAGGACGAAGCGCTGGCGCGCCGGTTCCGTCTGGTGAAAGTTGAAGAGCCTTCGATTGGCGAAACGCGCGAGATTTTACTCGGTCTGCGTCCGCGGCTGGAACGGAATTATTCAGTGCAGATTTCGGATGAAGCCATCAATACGGCCCTCGAGATGGCGCCGAAATACATTCGCAATCTGCATCTGCCGGATAAAGCGATTGGTTGGCTCGACACCGCCGCAGTAAAAGTTGAAATCAACGAACCCGCGGGCATGATCGTCAAACCGGAACACGTCATCGACGTCATTTCGCAGGAGTCGCGCATTCCGCGCGACATGATCTTCCGTGACACGAGCGACCGCTTTGCGCTGACTGAAGTTCAGTTATCGCAACGTGTCATTGGCCAGAAGGAAGCCATCAAAGCCGTCGCGCAACGTTTGCGCCTGAACAAAGGCCCGCTGAAGGAATCGCATTACAAACCTGACGGCGTATTGTTGTTCCTGGGCCCAACAGGCGTCGGCAAGACCGAGCTGGCGAAAGCCGTCGCCGAATTCATGTTCGGCGACGAGCAGAAGATGGTGCGCATCGATATGTCCGAGTACAGCGATGGCACAGTCGGCGTCGAGAGGCTGATCGGTATGCCGCGCGGCATCGTCGGATCGGAACGCGGCGGCATTCTCACCGAACAACTGCGCGAGAATCCTTACACGGTGCTGTTGCTCGATGAAGTTGAGAAGGCTTCGCCCTACTTGATGAATCTGTTCCTGCAAGCGTTCGACGAAGGCTGGTTGACAGATGGCCGCGGCCGGCGAGTTTATCTTTCGGATGCGATCGTTATCATGACGTCGAACCTCGGTTCGGAGAATTTCAAGAAGTTCGAAAAGCCGCTCGGCTTCGGCACGAAGACGGCCAGCGATTTTCGCGCAATCAAAAACGAAGTGCTGAAAGCCGCGGAGCAACGCTTCTCGCCTGAGTTCCGCAACCGCATCGACGAGATCGTGGTGTTCTCGCCTTTGACCATGGATGAGGTCAAACAGATTGCCCAACTTTATCTCGACAAGACCAATCGCCAGATGAAGCGGCAAGTCAAGGCATTTGAGATAACCGAGCGGGCGATCGAGTTCGCCACCGAAAAAGGTTACAGCATGCAGTACGGCGCCCGCTTTTTGAAGCGCTTCATCGACGAACACGTGAAACTGCCGATTACCACCATGTGGAAATCCGGCTCGAAATTCAGAGTCGATGTCCGCGACAGTGAAATCGTCGCCGAGATTGTTGACGAAGCCGAAGGCAGCGTGGCGAACAATTAAGTCATTCAATCAGAACCGCGACCGATAGGAAGCGGTTAATCCTTTCAGCTACGATTTAGCCGCTCGCTGCTATTCGCGGTTCTGAGCCGCCGCCCCTTATGAAGCGTCAGTTCCTTACGATCAGACTGCTAACGCTCGTTCTTCTTTTCATCCCCGCGCACATTCTGTTCGCCCAAACCGACAAGCCATCGAGTTCCGATGAGAAGGCCCAACAGATTATTCAACGAGCACTTAAGACTGTCGGTGGCGATCGCTATCTGCAGGTAAAGACCGTCATCGGACGAGGACTGTTTACGAATTTCGCGGACGGTATTCCGCAGATACCGGCCAAGTTCGTCGATTATGTTGTCTATCCCGAAAAAGAGCGGACGGAGTTCAGCGGCGGCGGAGCGCGGACCGTGCAGACTAACTTCAAAAGCGGCGGCTGGATTTATGATGGTGCGGCCCTGACGCTCAAGGACCAGACGCCGCAGCAACTCGATGAGTTCAAGGTCTCGACTCGGGTCAGCACCGAGAATCTGCTGCACGGTTGGTGGAAGGATCAGGGCGCAACACTAACTTACACCGGCCGGCGAGAGTCTGGCGTGATCGGCCATCGCAACGAGGTCATCCGCGTGACGTATCCAGATGGCTTCTGGGTCGAATACGAATTCTCTGCCGACGATGGCTCGCCCGCGAAAGTCCTCTACCAGCGCCAGCACAAGAACCGCGACACCGACGAGATGGAATCAGTCAACGAAGAAGATCGCCTGCATAAGATGATCACGATCGATGGCGTGACGGTCCCCTTCATCATCGATCACTACATGAACAAAGTTCAGACCAGCCGCATCGCCTACGACACGATCGAATACAACAAATCGATTGCCGATTCGCTGTTTGCGAAACCGGCGAGCATCAAAGCGATTAAATAGTCGCTGGAATGCTGGGAGTTTGAAACGGACCTTACCCTGGTACAGCGAGTGTCTATTCGCGCTCAGTCAATAAACGGGGGATAAGGTTCTGATGCACTTCTATGACGCGGATGAGCGTTTATTCCGTTGAAGGCCGGCGGTCTTTCTTTGAGAATGCGGTCACGACTCCGAACTGCTATCTTCGGCGTCGATCGGGGGCAGTTCGCGCCAGCGTTGCGGGCAGTTGATCGAGACCTTCTTCCTTGCGCAGAAACGCATCGACGCCAGCGCGCCAGGCTTCTTTTTCGCAATCGTCGTCAGCCAGCATAATTATCGGCAAGGTGCGTCGCTTCGGCAGGCTGCGCACGCGCAGGACCAGCTCGAGTCCGCTGAGGCCTGGCAGATCGTTATCGACTATGAGCGCGTCGTATTGAGCATCCGATTTCATAATCTGCCAGGCGGCGGAACCGTTCACGAAGGAGTCAACGTAAATTCTTTCCGCCGCCAACAGTTTTTCAACCTGACGGCCGAATGTCTTTTGATCCTCTACGTGCAGCACGGTTAGTTTGGCCGTTCGTCGGTCCAAGGCCGCTGGAGATTTTTCTCCATCACGGGGTTTTACGATTAACGGCTGCCGCCGGCGACGCTTCACCGAACGAAAGTTTGCCAAGTCCTGATGGCGCGTGCCGAGCAACGAAATCAGGCTTTGGTGGTGCTTGAAACCGAGCAAGCGGCTCGCCTTGCTGACCGAACCTCCCGCATCGCGCAAGGCTCGCTGGATGAATCGCGCCTCGAGCTTTTTCATTTCTCGCCTGAGTGAAAAGCCCTCCCATTCCTCGGTGGTGGTCGATTCAATCTCTTCGTCCGTTGCCGCCGTCAGCGCGTCGATCGTTTTCATGCCGCCGACCACGAGCCGCCGCCGGGTCGCCACGTCCTGCGACTTTTGCAAGATTTCGGCCGCCTCGCGAAAGATTCTCGCCAACTCGCGCGCCTGCGTCTGGTTGCTGAGTTCTTCGATAATACTCAACCGTGCGCGCCCCGCTGCTTCAAGATCGCCACAAGTCTCTGCAACTCCAATCGCCTTCTGGAAAAGCGCGCGCGCCCGAGCATGTGTGCCCAAGCGCGCCGCAACGGTGGCCTGCGTAGTGAGAGCTTCCGCCAATAAGGCCTGCTGGCCACCCTTCTCCAGCGTCCGCACCGCCATCTTAATGATCCGCTCCGCGTCGCGAGGACGACCTTCGGCAAGGAAAGTTTGCGCTCTGGTTTCATCGACCTGAGCCACACATGCATTCTCACAGCGTTCCATGAACAGACGCCGCGCACGATCGAGGTGCTCATGCGCGTCTCTGTATCGTTTGATTGTAAAGAAGAGAAAGCCAAGGTTGTTTTCTACACGTGCTGCGTAGTGATGGTTTCCGACTTGCTCAAAATGGAAATTCGCAGCGGCGTATTCGATTAACGCATTATCAATATGATCCTTGTTATTTTGAGCCGCGGCGAGTTTTCTAAATAGAATTGCGAAACTCAGATGAAATGAGCCCTTAAGCGCATCATCGGTGCTTGTATCCAACAGCGGCTTGACACGGTTGTAGAGGCGAAAGGCTTCGCTGAATTGGCCTGAATCTACTTCAACAATGCCAGCTCGAATCAGCAATACCGCCTTGAGTTCAGTGATTGCT
>CBFHBI010000024.1:0-11556 GCA_965653755.1 uncultured Blastocatellia bacterium | reverse complement strand
GCTGGTGCCGATTACCGACAAGAGCCGGGCGAAGATTCGTGAGGTGCTTAATCAGCTTGGCGTGCTGGAGACTGCGAGCGCGACTGTCTAGCGTGACGTATCGCGCCGTAGGCGCGAGATGTTTATAGAACCGTCAATCTTAATCTTTATTTGGTGCGCGGAGACAAATGCGATTGCATTTCTCTCCGCGCAGATTCATTTGGGTTCGTCGTATGCTATAAACATCGAGCCGCTACGCGGCCATCGAGTCAACTGACCACGTTTCAATGTCCCTACAAGAACAAATCGAAGAACTCGCAGCGCGCGAACCTGGCAATTACTCCGATGCCGATTTCGCGCTCTTCGATGAATTCAAAAAGGCGTTAAATCGTGGCGAGGTTCGCGCCGCTGAACGCGATACGAGCGGCAAGTGGCAGACGAACGCGTGGGTTAAACGCGGGATTCTGCTCGGCTTTCGCATGGGCCTAATCACTGAAATGACGCCGTCCGGCGCGCCGCTCCAGTTCCTCGACAAGGACACTTATCCGATCCAACGTTTCACTCCCGACGACCGTGTGCGCAGAGTTCCCGGCGGTTCGAGCATTCGCGACGGCGCTTACATCGCGCCTGGCGTCGTTTGCATGCCGCCGATGTTCGTTAACGCCGGCGCCTACGTCGATGAAGGCACGATGATCGACAGTCATGCGTGGGTTGGTTCGTGCGCACAAATCGGGAAGCGCGTGCATCTTTCCGCGGCCGCACAAATCGGCGGCGTGCTCGAACCTGCTGGCGCTATTCCCGTGATCGTCGAAGATGACGTGATTGTCGGCGGCAACTGCGGCGTTTATGAGGGAGCGATTGTGCGCGAACGCGCAGTGCTCGCTTCGGGAACGATCATCACCGGCTCGACTCCGGTTTTCGATCTGGTGCGCGAAACGATCTATCGTCGCAGCGCAGATGCGCCGCTCGAAATTCCCGCCGGGGCCGTGGTCGTTCCCGGATCGCGCGCAATCCAAACCGACAAAGCTCGCGAGTGGGGCTTGTCACTCTATGCGCCCGTGATCGTGAAGTATCGCGACGAAAAGACTGACGCGGCAACCCAGTTGGAGGAAGCGCTGCGTTGATAGAATTTGAGATTGCTGGTGAGATTACTGAGGTTCAAACCATCGCCGCCGGACCAAGCGTGCGAGATCGGGCTCGGTTGCGCAAACAATATGGCGTGGGTCGATGGCGTAAATTGAAAGGAATTGCCAACGTTCGACTTGTTAGTGGTAGGATACGCTTGGCCGAGGTTCATTGGTATGAAGCGCACGGCATCGGCAAGCGCGAATTCAAAATCAAGTTGCCTTTCTTAGATTAGAAAATGGAAGACAAAGCCGTTCATTTTGTAGTTTGCCTGGATAACTCTGAATATCCGGCTTCGCTCGAAGTCGGAAAGCTGTATCGCGTGATCCCTGATGACGATGCCGCAAGAGAAGGTTATCTTCGTGTAGTCGACGAAAGCGGCGAAGACTATGCTTTCCTCGCAAGCCGGTTTCATCCCGTCCAACTGCCTCCATCTGTGGAACAGACGTTATTGCAAACTTCGAAACGCTGAAAGTGAACAACCAGATCCACAATTTTGGCGCACCAAAATCAATTCCAACCACCTCCATTTCTCCGCGGCATTGAGAAGAGCATGATCCGGAAAATTTCGGATCGCGCGAAGCCAGGCAGCATTAGCCTAGGGCTAGGTGAGCCTGATCTGCCGACTCCGGACGTCATCGTTCGTGAAGCGGTGCGCGTGATTCAGGAAGAAAAGAGCGGCTACACATTGCAGGCGGGCCTGCCGGCGTTGCGCGAACGGATCATCTCGGATTATCCGCACATGAATTTGAATCCCGAGCAAGTCATTGTCACGGCCGGATCGCAGGAGTCGCTCTATTTAATTTTGCGAACGCTGGTTAACGATGGCGATGAGGTGCTGATTCCTAATCCGGGATTTATTCCTTATCCGACAATCGTCGGAATGGTTGGCGGACGCAGCTCGAGCTATCGCTTGCCGGCGGTGAATGATTTCGCTTTTGACCTTGAGAATTTCAAAAGCAAACTCACGCCGCAGACTAGAGTCGTCATCTGCATTAGTCCGTCGAATCCGACCGGACGAGTGCTGTCGCCTGAGGATTTACGCGCCATGTCAGACGCGGTCAGCGAGCTGGCGCCAGAGGCTTTCATTGTCAGCGACGAGATCTATCGGGAACTTTATTACACGGCCCAACGTCCGCCTTCGATTTCGGAGTTCTATCCGCGCACGATTATAGTCAGTGGTCTTTCGAAATCTATGCGCATGACTGGATGGCGCATTGGTTGGCTTGCGGGCGATGAAGACGTGATGAAAGCGGCGCTGGTGCTGCACGGATATGTCACAACTTGCGCATCCAGCATATCGCAGAAAGCGGCGCTCGCAGCGTGGACCGATGAAGCTGCCGTTGCGCGTGAAGATTATCGAAAGATTTTTCATCGACGCCGCGATCATTTGCTCGGTCTGTTGCGCCACGAGCTTGGTCTGCGCTGCGTCACGCCTGAGGGCGCGTTCTACACAATGGTTGACGTGAGCGCCTACGGCGATGAAATGAAAGTTGCGGAAGCGGGGCTCGAACAAGGGGTGGTGACAATTCCGGCGGCGGCATTCGGAGATGAGAGCCGTGGGTTTCTCCGCATCTCGTTTTGCGCCGATGAAGAAAGATTGAGCGAGGGCGCGCGGCGTCTGAGAGCGGCGTTGAAGTCGTTGTAGCAAGTCCGTCGCCTTCTCATTCTCACCTTGCTTTAGCGAGGTGAGAAGTGTGCGTCGCGACAAATCGGGAAACCGTTTTCAACGGTTTATCGGAAGCCGTTGAAACGGCTAAGCTCAATCTTTGCTAAGTAGTTTTGCACCTCGCTGAAGCAAGGTGTGAATGAGATAGAGCCTGAGAACGAATTGCTTATCTATGTCAAATAAATTTCGCGTAGGAATTCTCGGAGCGACCGGCGTCGTTGGTCAGCGTTTCATTCAATTGCTGCAGGGACACCCGCAATTTGAAATTGCGGCGCTGGCAGCTTCAGATCGCTCGCAGGGCAAGACCTATGCGGATGCATGCGCGTGGCGTCTGCCGGGGGAGATGCCCGATCAGGTAAGACAGGTTCCAGTTCACGTCTGCGCGCCACCGCTCGATTGCGATCTCATTTTTGCGAGTTTGCCGGGTGACATTGCCGTTCAGGCTGAAGCAGAGTTCGCGCGCGCCGGCTATCCGGTGATCAGCAATTCCTCATCGTATCGAATGGCGGCGGATGTCCCGTTGGTGATTCCCGAAGTAAATCCTGAACACATCGAGTTGATCGACGTGCAGCGAAAGAACCGCGGTCTCGATCGCGGCTTCATCGTCACCAACCCAAATTGTTCCGCGATTGCGATCGTCATGGCCCTGGCGCCGCTGCACTCGAAATTCGGCATCAACTCATGCATCGTCACCACGATGCAGGCCCTTTCCGGCGCGGGTTATCCCGGCGTCGCGTCGCTCGATGCAACCGACAACGTGATTCCATACATCGGCGGCGAAGAAGAAAAGGTCGAGGCGGAAACTTTGAAGTTGCTCGGAAAGTTTGAGCACGGCGCCATCCGGACAGCAGCGATGACTGTCAGCGCGCAATGCAATCGCGTCAACGTAATTGACGGTCACACAGCTTCGATCCGCGTCAAGTTAGCGCGTGAGGCGTCGCTGGATGAAGTTCGCGCAGCCTTCGCGTCATTCACTGCTGAGCCGCAACGTTTGCATCTCCATTCAGCCCCGGCGAAGCCCCTGGTTGTTCGGGATGAGATCGATCGACCACAACCGCGTTTGGATCGCGATGCGGGAAACGGAATGAGCGTGACGGTCGGGCGGATCATGCCGGACTCGGTTTTTGATTATCGCTTCGTGGCCCTGGGCCACAACACGATTCGCGGCGCGGCGGGAGCGGCGATTCTCAATGCTGAGCTGCTGGTGGCGAAAGGATATCTGGGGCAGTAGCCCGACCGTAAGGGAGGGCGTTCTTCACGGTATGATGGCGCCCTCCCTTACGGTCGGGCTACTGCCCCGTCTGTTCATCACCCATTCGGTAATTACTCGCTTCAATTCATCAAGTTGATTGTCGAAGAAATGGCCGGCGCCTTTGATCACGCGCACCTCGGCATCGGCATTCAATCGAACGCGCTCAACCATCTCGAAAAGTCGTCCGACGTTTCCGAACTCGTCGTGTTCACCGTGCACGAACAGAATCGGTTTGCGAGAGCCTTCGAGAAAACTGAAATCGTATTTATCGACCGGCGCCCCGATTGCGATCATGCGCCGCACTCGATCGTCATCGGTCCCAACTTCCAAACCTACGCGGGCGCCGAACGAAAACCCGCAGAGCGTGATTTCCTTATCCGGATCGTTCCGGCTCAGGTAATCCAAACCGGCGCGCACGTCTTCGCGTTCGCCGCGGCCTTCATCGTGCTGGCCCGTGCTCTGACCGACGCCGCGAAAATTTATTCGCAATACAATCAGTCCCGCATCATTCAAAGCCGCGGCTGCGCGAAATACTACTTTGTTATGCATCGTGCCGCCGCCCAGCGGGTGCGGATGCAGCACCAGGGCGAGGCCTTGCGGCGACTGCTCGCGCGGCTCTTTCAAAATCGCCTCGAGTTGCCCGTGCGCGACGGGGATGAAAAGATTTCCAGCGGGATACATAGGAATTTTGAATTTTGAGTTTTGAATTTTGAGTTGTCAAAGACGGCGCTGAACTCACATCGAAGTGCCTGACCCTTGTCGTATCGACAAATGGCCCGCTTTCAATTGACGCGCGATTCAGAAAAGGATTAGCTTTTTTCATAATCAATGGAGAACCCCACTGACAAATTGGAACAGACTGAGCAACAGCTGCGGCCGTTTGTCGAGAATGCCGGCGACATCATCACCCTTCTCAACGCCGACGGCACCCGCCGGTATGTCAGTCCATCGATTGAGCGCTTGTTGGGATACCAGCCCGAAGAGCTAATCGGCAAGAACGCCTTCGAGCTGGTCCACCCGGACGACTTGCCGGAGTTGCAGAGATCATTCGCCGCCGGCGTCGCCAATCCCGGCGTGGTCGTGACCAAAGAGTTTCGGATCAAAGCGAAGGACGGCTCGTGGCGAATTCACGAGGCGACCGCTCACAACCTGCTGAACGACACCACAGTGCAGGGCATTGTCGTCAATTCGCGCGACATCACTTCGCGCAAGCGGCTCGAGCGGCGGCTCGCCGTGCAGTTCGAAGCGGCGCGGATTTTGGCGGCCACCCAACCTCTCGACCGAGCGGCGCCGAAACTTCTGGAAGCGATTTGCGCGGGCCTCGGTTGGGACCTGGGACAACTTTGGATCGTCGATGCGAAAGTGAACAAACTCCGTTGGATTGCCAGCTGGCACAGCGATTCATTGAATGCCGATGAGTTTATCGCTACCAGCCGCACGCGATTCTTTGGTCACGGCTCAGGTCTTCCCGGCAGAATCTGGGACAGCGGAACGCCGGAATGGATTGAAGAGATTGCCAACGATCGCGGTTTTCCGCGCATCGCCGTCGCGGTCCAGGCTGGCCTGCATTCGGCCTTTGGCTTTCCGGTGAAATTAGCTGACGAGATTTCGGGCGTGATGGAGTTCTTCAGCCGCGAGCGGCAAGCGGCGGACGAATCGCTGTTGAACCTGATGATCGCTATTGGCAACCAGGTCGGACAATTTATCGAGCGCGAGCGCGCAGAGCAAGAAAGATCGAAGTTGTACGAACGCGAACAGCGCGGGCGGCTGGAACTCGAAGCCACCATGCATCGCATGCGCCAGGTGCAGATCGTGACCGAGGTCGCGCTGTCACATCTTTCGCTCGACAAGCTGTTGGCCGAGCTGCTCGATCGCGTGCGCGACGCGATCGACGTGGATACGGTCGCGATTCTCTTGCTCGAGCCGGACAATACGCTGGTGGCTTGGGCCACCAAAGGACTCGAACTTGACGTGGAGATTCGCGTGCCGATGGGCGCCGGTTTCGCCGGCCGCGTCGCTGAACGAAAAGAACCAATAGCCATAGATGATATCGAAGAAGCCGATTTGCATACGCCTTTTCTGCGCGAGCGCGGAGTGAAATCTTTGATGGGCGTGCCGTTGCTTCTCGAGGGGCGCGTGCTCGGCGTGATTCACGTGGGCCGGCGTGCGCGTCGGCCTTTCGCCGACGACGACACGCGGCTGTTGGAATTAGTGGCCTTCCGCGTCGCTTTGGCCATCGACAATGCTCGTCTGTTTGAAGAAGAACGCGCCGCGCGCCGCGAAGCTGAAGCTGCCAGCCGCGCGAAAGATGAATTCCTGACGACAATTTCGCATGAGCTGCGTACACCGTTAACGCCGATCATCGGCTGGATTCACATGATTCGAAATGGGCTGCTGCCGGAAAAAGAATCGGCGCACGGGCTGGAGGTGATCGAAAAGAATTCGCATTCGTTGAAGCGCTTGATAAACGATCTGCTTGATATGTCCGCGATTCTCAGCGGCAAAATGCGCATCGAACAAAATCCGATCGCGCTGCAGGTGGCTGTGCGCGAGGCCGTCGAGATGGTGCGCCCGTATGCCGCGGCACACGAGGTGCAGCTCGAGATGGCGCTCGATAGTACGAGCAATCCGAGTGTCACCGGCGACCGCGCGCGCTTGGTCCAGGCGTTCGCAAATCTGCTCGAAAATGCCGTTAAGTTTTCGCCGGCCGGCGGCGTCGTGAAGATCAATTGCCAAAAGGGCGGCGATACTGCAAGCGTGAGCGTCGAGGACCAGGGGCGCGGCATCAGCGCAGAATTTTTGCCGTTTGTATTCGAACGGTTTCGCCAGGAAGATGGTTCGAAGACGCGAGCGCACGGTGGCCTGGGTCTCGGGCTCGCGCTGGTCAAAAGTTTTGTCGAAGCGCACAAAGGTACGATCGCCGCCGACAGTGCCGGACCCGGGCAAGGCAGCCGGTTCACCGTCACGCTGCCATGCATCGCAGCCTCCACTGCACCGGCAACGCCAAGTTCAAGTGAGAATCGCGCCGAACCTGCAGCGGCTCATCTCATGATTGTCGAAGATGATTCGGACACTCTGGAGATGTTGCGCGCGACGCTCGAACGTCGAGGCTATCGGGTGACGGCTTGCGAATCAGCTCGGGAGACGCTCAACATCGCGCCAACCAAGTCGGTGGATCTAATAATCTCGGACATCGGCATGCCGAAGATGGACGGGCTGGAAATGATGAAACGGCTGCGAGAAATCGAGACTTACAAAACGGTGCCGGCGATCGCCTTGACGGGATACGCTTCAGCGAAAGACGCGAAAGCTGCTCTGGCCGCGGGCTTTGACGCGCACATTTCAAAGCCGGTCGATCCCGCCGAACTGCTGACGCTGATCGATAAGTTAGTGAAGAAACAGTAGCGTCCTCGGTTTTCTCTGCGTGCCTCTGCAAGTCCTCTGCGCGCTCTGCGGTTAATTAAGAGCATAAACGCAGAGGATCGCAGAGAAAAAGACGCAGAGGATCGCAGAGGACTTTAAATGCGGAACTACTGATCGGATTCATTTCACACGAAACACGTAAATTGAATTTCCAATAATGGCCTCAGGCGTTCGCGTGCGATACTCGGCGAAAAAATTAACGCGCCGCTCGTCTGTGTCGCGCCCACTTCCCGGCGGCCCACCGGGAACCGTCGAGCCGTTGAGAAAACTTGCCCCGATGGCCACATAGCGCGGATGCGCATCTTCATTTTTCGTGAGAGCGCTGATTCCTTCAATTCCGTAGTACGGCAAAATGAAATAACCACCGAGGAAGGCCTGGCCCACAGAGGTCTCGCCACGCGCGCGCAAAAATTCGGCCAGCCCGCGCGCATCATCGCCCCACTCAACGTTCGAATCAGACAAATACCACCAATGCGGCGCGCGGCCGGCAAGTTGGTTCATATAACTCATGTGATTCGGATATGCGCGAACCGCTTCGATCATTGTCCAGACTATCAATATCAACGCCAGCGCCACACCGGCTTGGTAGAGGCGCTTGCTCTTTAATAACTCGTCAAGCAACGCTCCGCCGAGAATAAATAGAAAAGGATAAGCAGGAAGATAATAACGAACGCCAATGTCGATGTTACTGAACAAGACAAACACGGTGTAGATGGCGAACGGCAGCAACAGCCAAAAGAAGCGCGCGTCACGCCGCTTGATCCCGCGATAAGTGGCCCACGCCAGCGACCCCAACGAGAGCCCGAGAAACGGCAGCGTGGTCTTCAACGCGAAGGCGACGGGAAAGTAATACCACCAGCCCATCTGGCCATACATGCCGAGCAATGATGCGGAATGGCCGACGCCGTTGTGCCAAAACTGAAAGAGAATTCCAAGCACAAAATCGGTTGGCAATAAATGTGACAGCAAACTTACGAGGGTGGTTATTGTCGCGGTGTTAGCCGGGTACGCCCCGCTAATCCAGCGGAGGTCGCTGTCGGTCAGCGATCGGTGTTGAAAAAAGTAGGCCGCATTTATCGTCACGAGAATGACCAGGGCGACTAGTCCGCCGTGGGTTACGACCATCGCAGGGTACTTCTTTGCGCGCATAGCGCGCCGCAGCAAAATCAGAAAGAAGACGGCGAGCACGGGACCCGTGAGCAGCATTGAAAATTTGGCGAGGATTGCGATTGCGGCTGCGATGCCTAAAAAAATTGCGCGACGAACGGTTGGCTCTTTCGCGTACGACCACAAGGCCATGAAAAAAAGTAACCAACCAAAGGCTGCGGGAATGTCTGTCTGCACGACGCGGCCATGCGCCAGCACAGTCGGCTCGAGCGCGAATAGAACGACCGACAACACCGCGGCGCGCGCGCCGAAGAGTTGGCGCGCGAAGCGAAACAGCAATAGCCCCAGCGCCGCGGTCAGCAGAATCATCGGCACGCGCGGCCAAAAAGAGATCGCTTCGAATCGATCGCGATTGTGCTCCCAGAAACCAAGGTAATATTGCCATTTTTCATAATCGGGGCTGTTCTCCGCCGTGACTTCAGATGAAGTTCCTTCGTTTGGCTGGAGAAAAAGAAACGAAGTGCCGGCTACCAGTTTCGACAGCGGCGGATGCTCGCTGACCAATTGGTAGTTGTTGCCGACGAGGTGATAGTACGCGGCGGGAATCATAACGATCTCGTCGTTGGTGATGCTCTTGCGCGAAATCACGAACAGCATCTGCAGCGACAGCAAGGTGAGCGCCAGGCCGCAACCGATCTCGGCTGCATGCGCAAACGTCCAGACACGCATGGCCGCGAGTGAGCGGCCCACAGAAATGTCGATGGTGGTGGTGTCGTTACTCACGCTTTGGCAAACGATTGTCCATGGTTAACTTCGGCAGGAGTCATTCAACCCTGATTTGAAGTGTCAACACTTTGGAGCCCAGGTCCTCGAACCAGGCAAGGTGCTCAGAGACCATGTCGAATTGAAGGATGAAAAGTCCCGCCGACTCAGGCGCGCGCAGCACAATGTCAAGTTCCACTGCTGTATTGGGTTCGACGTCATGCGGCAAAAACGCGCCCGCGTGATAGCGGGAAATCAGACGGCCGCCCTCATCGAGCACGTGGGCCACCAGATGCACGTCGCCCTTTTCAGTTCCGGCTTCACTGCCGCGCAGCCAGCGCGCGTAGCCGCTGTTGTGGGCGATTACACGGAAACGCAACTCGTCAAGAGCATGACATTGCGATGGCCCATCGATCAGCGTCAGCTTTGATCCGAGATAACCGATCGTACGGCTGTCCCGATACGGTTGATATTTTCTGCAGGCCATCACGGCGCGATCTGCGCTGGTGGCATGGAACATTTCAATTTCATCAAAGCCGATGTTGATCAGGAGAGCCGCCAGCGCCGGCGTGCTCGGGAGAAACCAATTGAAGACTGCTTCCTTGGCTTCGCAATCGTTGGCGATGTAAGCCAGCGGATGAAGTAGTGCGCGTTCGTTGCCCTCGTCGAATTCAAACGACTCTGGCGCCTTAGCGGGCGGATAAATCGCCGTCTCGAGCACCAACAGCCGCCGCGTAATCAAAAATAACTTTTCCAACGCCAGCACGAGGTGCTTGCAGTGATAAATCAAGCCCAATGCCAGCGTCACGTCGAATTGGCCCAGCTCGAAGGGATCGAGATCGTAAACTGACTTGCGCGCATATTCGATGTCGAGGCCGAGCACGTCACGCACGAACTCGGCCTGCTGAATCAAGTCGCGTTGCGAATCGAGGCCAAGGACGCGGGCGGCGCCGCGGCGTTTCATTTCAATCGAATAGAAGCCGGCGTTACAGCCAACATCCAAAACGGTCTGTCCGGTGAGATCGGCGGGCACAGCCGGTTTCACGCGCTCCCAAGTCGGCCGCGGATGGTCCACCGGTTCGCCAATCGCGCTCTTCGTTTTGGTGACGAGCCCATCGCCCAGATCGATGTAATGAAACCACGGCTCGAGGCGCTGTAGCTCGGCGATGATTTCTGATCGTGTCATCTTGCTCTTGTTTAGAGGAGGGCTACGGCCCGCCTGCTCTGCGCTTTGCCACGAAATAGCGGGCAGTAGCCCGCCTCTAAACCAAGAGAACCTCGTTACTTTACGACTGTGATCTTTGCTTTGGTGGTCGGCGAGCCCTTGTCGCTGAACCAGGCGACCTGTTCCTGGACGACGTCGATCTCAAGAGTGTAATCGCCAGCATCTTTTGGCGCGGTGATCAAGAGCGGCACTTCGGTCTCTTCTCCCGGCGCCAGGTCCTTCGAAATGCCGTAACGGCCATCCATGTTTGTTAGCAGCGAGCCATCGGCCTTCAGCCACCGGTTCGCGGCGGCGATGTAGAACTTGTTGTCGGAACGTGTGTTCACGGGCGCGCCGCGGGCCCACCACATCACGTCGCTGTTGTTTTTGATTTTTACGCGAATGGTTTCTTTCTGTCCGGGGCGCAGCTTCGCCGGTGGATCGATCAAAGTGATTGCTGCTTTGAACGCATTATCAGGCAGCGCGGACGGTTCGCTTGGCTGCTGCGCCTTTGCAACCTGGGGCGGCGGCTGGGAATTCGAAACCTTGCCGGCGCAAGCGCAAAGAAACGCGAGCATGGTAAAACCGATAATCAAAAAGAGCCTGTTGGTCAGCATCAATACAAGTCTCCTGTTGCTACTTTGACTTAGCTTATTCGACTTTCACTTTGAGGCTCAACACCTCCGAACCTCGATCACCGAACCAGGCAACTCCTTCTTGTATCGCATCGAGTTGCAGAATGTAAATTCCCGGCGCCTTCGGAGCAGACACGGTCAAGGGCAGCTCGATCGTGCTTCCGGGAGACAAGTCGTCTGACAAAGGCGTGCGACCATCGAGATCAGTTTCCTTTTCACCATTCTGTCTCAACCATCGATTCCCAACCGTCACCTGAAACTGCCATGTCAGTTGTCGCCCCGGCAAAGTGACGCCGCTTTGATTCTTCAACAGTGCGCGCAGCTCGTACTTCTGGCCGGCGCGCATCGTTTGCGGCGCATTCATTACTAACAAACGCGTGTTGAATGCATCGTCCGGCAG
>CBFHBI010000023.1:0-11630 GCA_965653755.1 uncultured Blastocatellia bacterium | reverse complement strand
TGCCGCCCGTCTGACCTGCTCCAACGTCGCCTGTGCTCTGAACGTCAGGCGGCGCCGTGTATTGCAACGGGATGCTCGCGCCCAGCGGGTCTAATTCTGTTCGGTTGACGCCGCTTGAGTTGTTGTAGGTCTCGTATTCACTCGTGCTGGCCGGAGTTCCGTATTTCCAGGCCACGTAACCGTATTGGCCGGTCACTTGTTTGGCCAACTCTTTTCCATCAGGGGAATACACGTATCCCACGTTCTTCTGGCCACTGCTGTTTATCTCTTCAATGATCGAATTGCCCATTACGCTCGACCGCAGATAATACGTGGATACGCCCTGCGATACGTCTTTCAATTTCTGGCCGTCTCCGTCATAGGCAGCTCCCTGGCTAACCGAGACATAGTGATTCACAACCCACTGCTGACCGGTCATCGAAGTCATCTGCCCGGCAGCGTCAAACTGGTATGTGCGGCTGTCAATCGAAGTGTTATTTCCATTAGCGTCATAGCCCCAATCTGAGCGTCGATTGTTGGTGTACGGCGCCCCATCAGACATTTGATCCTGGCCCCAGCTCAGAGTGGAACGGGAAATTAAGTTGTTGAAAGCGTCAAAGCCAAAGCTTTCGTTATAGGGAGCGCCTACCGAGTCGCCACGCGCGGCTCCGCCGCTTTTTGATTCGACGAGTTTCGCTGCATGGTCGTAGGAATACGAGCGGTCGAACGTCGCGTCATTAAGATTGTGCACAAAGCTGACCCGTCCGTCGTTGTAATAATCATAATTCTGGCTAACCAGATTGCCACCAACTTCAAAATGTGAAGCTCGCAGTCTTGAGTCATAGAGCACGGACGTTAAACGGTTATCACCGCCTGTCATGGCTTTCAATCCACCCCAGGCTCGATATTGGAAGTTCGAGCCATAGTTCGAGATGCCCATGAACAAATTATCAGAGCCGGTAACGCTGTTGAGTCGCCCGGTGGAATCGAATCCGTAGTTGATTGTCATGCCGGTCGCGTCCGTAATTCTTTTCAACTTACCGGCAAAGTTATAGTCATAACCAAGTGTGAATGCCCCAACGTTGGTAAATGTTCGCGTTTCGCTCGTCATCTGTGACAGTTGATTGTAGCTGTAACTGACGTTGCCGAGTCCGTCACTCATCGACGTTCTGTTGCCGGCAGCGTCATAACCGAACGTGACATTTGCTGTCGGCGCGACTGTTGGCGTAACACCCGATGGCGCGTTGTAAGTGATGCCATTTACAAGATGACGGCCGTTGTTGTAGGCGTACGTAACGCTGGCACCTCGCCCGTCCGTTACTGAATCGACCGTGTCGTCATTGTTATAAACAAAGGTAGTGTAAGTCGGATTGTTGTTCTGGTCGCGCTGTTCGGGCAGGTGCTTAGTCTGCAGACGACCATAGCCGTCATAACCGAGGATTGTGTCTTGGTAGACGGTGCTTTGCTCGTTCCCTTGAAACTGCCGCACGAATGTAGCTTGATCGCGCGCGTTCAGAGTTGTCTCAGTAGTCGAGTAAAGACTTCCGTCAAAATTGAGGACTTCCGTTTTCCATTGCCGACCCAAGGCATCTGAGTAAACGTTTTGACGACGCTTCACATTCTGACCGTTCACTACTGTTCCTTCATCCGAAAGCGTAACGACTTCGCCACCAGCGCACCCGCAGCCCTGGTACGTTGCTTCCATGAACGCTCCGTCTGGATGCGTCGTGACTCGCGGACGTCCTTTCCAATCATAGCTCTGTTGCGTGAAGCGGTATCCGCCGGTATCGGTTTGGGCGTTGTACTGATCGTCTCCGATCGGAGTCCAACTTCCATCGACTTCCGTCGGGTTTGATTGCTTAATAGCGCCGCCCATCAGATCGTAATTCGTTAATTGCACCTTGTAGCCGCCAGTGCTGCCGGGGTGATTCGATCCTGCACCGTAGGTGCGGCCGAGGCCATCGAACACCACGAAGGCGTACAAATCGCTGTCAGCGTAATTCGTCGCGACGTTGTTGACGCTCGAATAGGTCAGGACGGAGTACGGTCCGTACACATAGTGCGTGTACGCGCCGGTATTCGCCGTTGTGACTCGCTGCAACCGCGCGGCGTCGTCATAAACAAAGTTCTGAACAACCCCGCTCGGTTGGTTCTGCGGTGGCGGTCCTTGTGTTTGGGTCTTTGCGCCGAAGCTGTAGTTGTACTGAATTGTCGATGAGTTGTTGTCTGCATCGGTCGACGTTGTTGGATAAGCAAAGGTGCTCTGGCCGTTATAGGTTCCGGCAAACGAATCGGTATAGCTGATCGCGCTGCGATGACTTGATCCATCCAGCGTGAAGATAATTGAGCCGTCGATGTCGTAACCGATTTTGTTTTCCGTCTTCGCGGTTTGATTTGGATCACTCACGTCCCAACGCTGAACATCAACCAGGTTGCCGCGACCGAGATAGAAATCAGTCGAATAGCTACCATCATGCTGAGTCGGAGCGGAAGGCAAACCTTGCAAATAGTCGCCATTCCAATCGTACACGTACGTCGTTTTAGCCTTTAGGCTAGACATTCCTTCATAAAGCAACTTTGCCTGCGGCAGCCCCAGGATATGCCGAGCCGGGTAGTTCGAATCGGGGTTGTAATCGGTGTGCGTTCGACGCAGCACCGTCGTTTGATCCGAATCATACTCATAAAGTTCGTTTGGCAGGCTACAACTGGCATTAGTTGTCGGCAACGTAAATGTGTAGTAGCCGATTGTGGAATGACGATGATTAGTTCCGTCGCTGATATCGGAGGCAGTAACCCGAGGATTGGTCTGATAAGGAACAGAGGTATCATCCTGTATGTAACTGGTCGTCGTCGTCTTCTCAACGGTCGAGCCACTCAATACTTGGGACGAAGTAACCAAGCCGTGTTGCCAATTGCTTCCATAGAATTCTTTATATACGGTAGTTTGATCCGCTGCGATCGTTTCGTGTGAGCCATCGCCCGGATCGAGAAACTGCGTGATTACTTCAGCTGGAACCCCGTTATCACCGTTCCAACTTTGCGCCCAGATTCGACTCCGATAAATCCGCGAATCACCGAACGCTTCGTAATCGTAAGCCGTGTAAGTCCGCTGACCGTAGTCGTTGATTGTAGGATCGAATGTGTAGCGCCTGATTACGTTCGCTTGCAGTGTTCCGGCGTACTCAAAGTTGTAACGTGAGCCGTCATCCAAAGCGATCTGCGTCAGCACCGGCATGCTCTCGCCGTTGTAAGTTCCCACAACCTGATTACTAAAGCCTTCTGAAATCGATTTAGTGGTCCAACCAAACGTTGCCCAGGTGTGCGGCTGCGACTGGCCGGACCAGCTTTGGGTGATCGTGTTTAGGTTCGCGTTACCATCGTAATTGAAAACGATTGTACGCCCGAGCGTGTCCGTGATGTTCTGGACATCGCCACGCCAATCATTCTGAACCGAGATGAAGTTCCCGTTTCGATCTTCAACTCCAGTTACGGACCAGCCGTGCAAGAAAGACGCGAAACTCATCTGCGTCCCATCAGTCGAGCGCACAAGCAGGCTGCCTCCATTGTCGATTAATTGAAGGTAGCTCGAATCAGCCGATTCGTAATAATTCGTTGTGCCAACTTGTCTCAGTTCGACGTGACGGCCACCGGCGCTGAAGATGTAGACATTGCGTCCGGTTTTTGCGTCGAACTTGCGAAACTGCACCGTGGGAAATCCGATGGTAAAACCAGGGCTTAAAGATTCATTGTCTTGATCGAAATAGACGTAAGGCCCCGAGTGCGTCCAAATCAGAGATGAGTAGGAAACGCTAAGACCTAAATCCAAACCGGCGCGGCCAGGCAGTGAAAAAAGCGGCAGGCTCCATTCGCAGTCCCGCGCCTGAACTTGATTGCCTGATTGATTGAACGGATCGACTTGCGCCGTGGCGAGCGAGGCGACCGCGGTTGACGGCGAACCACTGGCGGTAAGGTTCACAACGATGCTGTGAAACTCATCGCAGTCGTCAAAGGCTTGTCGCACGGCTTCGCGACCGTAAGAGTTACAAACGCTTGTCCAGAAGTCCCAGCCACCTTGATCTGGATCACGCATCAAATAGGTCTTGTAGAGATCGTAAACATAATCGTGATTGCTGCGATTGCGTCCTGCATACTCCGCCGACTCAAACACGGTCATGCCGAACTCTTTCATGGCCATCAGCATTGATGTTTGGCCCTGCGGATAGGCAGACCGCATGATGTCGGTCCAATAAGTCGACTCTTCCCCGTCCGGTGAGCGACCCAAACCATACAAGAGGAAACTGTTCGCAAAGGCGTCGCTTGATGAAGACGAAACCGTGACTGAGGTTGTAGTTGTGCCCTGAGCGCCGAAATTGTCAGTTACGGTCAGGGTTACGGTGTAAGTACCAGCACTAGAATAGGCGTGTGTCGGCGATGTTCCCGATCCGGTGCCGCCATCGCCAAACGTCCACGCGTAACTGGCGATACTGCCGTCAGGATCGAACGAGGCACTGCCATTAAAGGGGACGTTCTGAGAAACAATGCCGCTGTACGATCCGCCGGCATTCGCAATCGGCGGTTGGTTGCCGCTGCCGCTCGCCCAGCTTGCCGTGTAATCTCCATTTCCACTATTGGACACATCCGTTAGTCCACTGCCGTCAGGGTTCATAGTCCAGACTTGAGCTGATGGATCACAACAGTCGCGTTCGCGATCGCTGCGAAAGATAATCTTTGACCCATCCGGCGACCAGCTTGGCAAATCGTCGTTAGCAGGGTTATTAGTTAGCCGCGTATCACCGCTCCCGTCCGCATTCATCAAGTAGATCTCTTTATTGATGTGAACCCTTGATTTAGTGATGACGTTTCCGTTGTCGTCTGTCTCTTGCCAAGTCTCAGTTGTGCTGTCACGCGTGCTAACAAAAGCGATCTTGGCGCCGTCGCGTGACCAGACCGGCTCCGTGTCGGAAACATTATCGGCACTGAACGTGATGCGATGCTGATTCGTGCCGATGTTATTCATTACATAGATACTGTCGTATCCGGCATGGTCGCGATCGCTGGCAAATGCGATCTGCGATCCATCCGGTGAATAGGAAGGTTCGCCGTCGCTCGATGACGTGTTGGTGAGATTCACTTGATTCGATCCATTAACGCTCATTGAATAGACTTGATAATTCGTCCCATTGCGCATGCTCTGAAAGACGATGTGGCTGCCGTCCGAAGACCACATGGGCATGCTGTCGTCGTTTGGATCGGTCGTTAACCGAGTGACTCCGCTGCCATCCGCGTTCATCACGTAGATGTCCATGTACCCGGTTGAGGGATTGTCACGGTCGCTTTCAAATAAGATCTTTGTTCCGTCAGGCGACCAGCGAGGACAATCATCATTTGCGCCAGAGTTCGTCAGCCGATGTTGCCCACTACCGTCAGCATTCATCACGTAAATCTGCATCGAGCCGTCACGATTGCTGGCAAAGACAATCTTTGAGCTGCCTGACTGGGGAACTGGCGGCAGAAACAAGTCTGCAGATGCGTAGTTGAGAACGCGTTGGGATGCTCTATATGAACTGGCGACGGTCGACGGAAACAGATTAGGCCGGAGGAATCCTAGTGCTGGATGGTCCAGTAACCGAACGGAAGAATAGCCAAACAAGGATTGGAGGGAAAGCTGCCCACTAACTCTCACTCCGCCTTGAGAACTCGGCTTGTTTGATCCCTGAGTAGGCGACGTAAAAGGAGTTGGCAACGGACTAACAACTGGCGACGGAATCGCGCTCGGTGAAGGTGTGGCAACCGGCAGGCGATCTCCCACCCTTAAGCCGTGCCGCGATTCAAGAGGCTTGCGGCGCGACCGCATTGTCGATTCGATTTGTCGGGCGATTCTAGGATCGTGTCGTTGCTGTTTTGCCTCATCGAGGTTCGGCAACACCGCTCTTGGTGGTCCTGACTCCGGCGCTGGTGGATTTACTCTTCTGCCCCCGTTTGTCTGGCCACTCGGTGCTTGTTGCTTGAAGCTCGAACCGTTCGACGGTGGCGTTATCAATATCAAGCTTGAGACGATTATAAAGAGCGAAACACAAATGCTCGTCCAGCGAAGCAATGTCGTGGACAGACGGTGAGTGCGTCTCATTGGGGAACTCCTCTATTTAATTCATTAAGACACCAGCAAAGTCAGTTCAGTCCCTAGTTACGCCCGCCTGCTTTGCTGTTTCATATCAGCCATCAATCTCTTGATCGTTGAAGAAACTCTTTCAATCTCCTGCGGCTTGCGCAGGAACTCATGCGCGCCAGCACGCCAGGCCTCTTTTTCGATTTCATCGTCTGAGAGCATGATGATTCGCATGTTGCGACGATGTGCCATCGTGCGCACACGTACCACCAACTCCAAGCCATTCAGACCAGGCAGTTTGTTATCGAGGATTAGTACATCGTATGGATTTTCGCCCTTGAGTATTTCGAGAGCGGCAGTCCCCGTCGAACACAAATCCACCTGCATACCGTCCGCCATCAAGGTCTCGCGCACGACATTCGCCACCCCTCTATTGTCCTCGACGTGGAGAATAGAAATCGTTGATAGCGGGCGGTTATCGCTCCTGGTATTGGCTGACTGCTCCTTTTTTCTTTGCGCTACGACAGGGCGTCGCCGTTTTCGCACTTTCGATCTCGTGTCGAGGAGATCCTTATGTCTGCCATTGAGCAACGAAATAAGACTCTGATGATGTTTGAATCCCAGTAACTTTGAAGCCCTGGTAACCGACCCTCCGGCTTCTCTTAGCGCCCGCTCAATCACGGCCCGTTCACCTTCGCGAATGTATCTCTTTAACGAGAAGCCTTCCCACGATGTATCTGGCATTGTTGGTGGTTCAGCTTCAAGTCTTTCCACCAGTTCAAACAATTGTTCTGCGCAGGTAACTAATCGATTTCCAATCGCGGGAGCTTGTGACTTACGTAAGAGATCAGTCGCATCTCGGTAAATGGAGATCAATTCCTTTATTGGTAGCCTTTTTCCAAGCTCCTCAATGACGCTTAACTTCGCCAAACCAGCACCGTCGAGATCGCCAGCCGTGAGCGCAACTTCGATCGCGCGGTCAAAAGTTGCTCGCGCGCGATCGTCACTGCCTAACCGCGCGAGAGATGTACCGTGTGTTGTTAGCGCTTCAGCCAACAACCCTTGCTCACTTCCCTTTTGAAGGGTCCTTCCAGCGGCGCGCACAACTCTCTCCGCTTGGATAGCATCGCCTTCGGATAGTAGTGTCCGCGCGCGTGTTTCATCTGTGCTCGCAGCCGAGCCAGCGTCGCCTATTTCGAGAAACAATATTCGTGCACGGTCTAAATGCAAATGCGCCTCGTTAAATCTTCCGGCCTTGAATAGTAAGTAGCCCAGGTTGTTCTCTACTTTCGCGCGATAGCGAGTATTTCCCGCTTGCTCGAAATGAAAACTGGCAGCGGCGTATTCGATGAGGGCGCGATCTAGATAAGCTTGACTGTTGAGTCCTTCACTTAGTTTTGTAAACAGCACAGCGAGTTCATCGTGATAAGCGCCTTTAAGACCTTCATCATCCGTTGTATCGAGTAGTGGCGCCGCCTCGTTGTACAGGCGCGAAGCTTCAGTAAGCCTTTCTGAGTACACTTCGACGATGCCAGCGCGAATTAGCAGGATTGCTTTGAGCTCTCGGTTGCTTTCCGGAACAATCTTTAGCGCCGTGCCGAGTTGAATGCGAGCCTCGTCATAGGAACCTTCGCGCCAATAGCACAAGGCTAGGTCGCCGCGGGCTTCCGCTACTCTGTCCGATCGATCCACCGCTTCGAACACTTCAATCGCCGTCGTGATCAAGTCCTTCGCAATCTCTTGACCATCCCGAGTTTGATGGAAACTTGCCAACCAACCTGCCAGCGCTCCCACACGAAGCAGTAATTCGCCTTTCGTCGAATCATCAAGCCCTTCAAGTCTTACAGTCGTGTCCTGATTGGGCCAGAACTCGCTTAGGACTTCTAATGCCGCCTCGTATTCGCCGGACTTCTCAAGTTGCTTGGCAAAACGGCAGGACAGTAAGGCTTTGTCGATCTGCGGAAGATCGCGACTTTGATTTCTAAAAGCGGTTAACTCGACCTTTAAGTTCATGTGAGGTCGGCCTTTCAACAAGGGTGATAAACTTCTTTCCCTGTGAAGCTCACCGTGAGTTGGCTCGAGCCAGCTAATCGTTTTGAAGTCTGCTTCACCTGGTTCATTTTGGGACAGATTCGCAACGTCCATCTTCCGCTAAGGAGAAGAGTATGAAAACGCTTAAGAACTTAGGCATCGCTCTGTGCCTGATACTGGTTTTCGCGTTTCCCGCTTTTGCTGATTGCCCACCTGAGGGGGGCATTCAATCGACACCGCCATGCGCCGTTGCTCAGATTGTGACTGATGATCCGGTTGCGCCCAATCAGGCAACCGTCCCGGCGCAGACAGTAGCGAGCGCGGATGTTTCGGTCAGCGAGGTAGTTTTAGGAATCGTCGAGAATCTTCTGACGGTCTTCTAATCTCTGTCCGCCCGTTTCTTTCAAACTTCGTTTGCCGGTGATGATTTCACATTGGCAACAATGTATAAGTGTGTCCGCTCTTATGTCTTAGACGCGCCGTAGGATAGACGCGAATATCCGCGTTTGCAAGACCCTTGCAAAGATTCTTCTAATTTCTCTTAGAATTGAAGCTTATCAAAGATAGCAATTTGTTTCTTAGACGATTCACGTTAGCTAAAGCTGGCTGAAGGGCAACGTAGGAAGCTATTTCTTGAGTTGATCGCTTTTGGTTGCTCCCAACACATCTTGAATTTGCTGTAGACTTGGAGTGCCCTGCATTCCCGATACAATTCCGATTGGATTTGAATAGGTGGAGATGTCCAGCGCGACACGATCCAGAATCGCAGGATCCTTGTCGATAGTGAGACTGACCAAACCAGCGAGGTAATTCAGTTTTAAGTCTTGCCGCACTAGCATGTCGGCTTCGGTTAGTCCATCACTAGCCTTCTCGATTGGAACCAAGGGTCTGAATACTTCGCGCGCAAAGAATATTCGCAATTCTGCCAGACTGTGAAAAATGTTTTCATCCGGCGGAGTGCCGGTTAAATATGAAGCACCAGGAGTGATCGCGATTTGGCCGCCGCCAAGATTGGCGGCGTAGATTTCAGCCCCACTATACAAAACAATACCCTGCGAACTCGGGCAACCGACTAATATCAGTACGGGCCTCAAAGCGTTAACTAGCCTCTCTTTGACTTTAGGATCATCAACATCGTGATATCTCACTTCATCGGGTAGCGTATTTCTGTCAACTGGCGACGCGGTGCAGATCGGCGGAACCGATTGCTGTTTGAGCCAGTCTTTTAACGAGACCGCGCCGGAATGGTGAGCCCACTTCACAACGTCTCCGACGGCGCTTCCGGGCTGTAGTGGTTCATTAACCAACCCAGCCACATCCAGCGAAACGTCGTTGATCTTCCAGGCACCTTGCTCTCTGACTAACTTGTACCGAGCTTTCGTAACGATGCCATTTCCTCTCTCAATTTCAACGACGACTTCGGCTAGGTCTCCGGCTTCATCCTCGCTCAAGACCTTGATGGACTTGACTCCACCATGCTCCTTCAACTCAGCCGTCGTCTGCGCCAAATTCTCCTTTAGTGGCCCGATGCCATTCCTTTCAACGACGGTCCTTGAAAAAAAGCCACTCGCTTGATCGATTTCGCCGCGTTCCAGTGCTCGCGCGAGATTAGTAACCACCTTAGATGGTTTGTTCGAAAAACCACATGAAGGGACGATCGGAAGAAGTACACTGCACGTCAGCGCGACGAGCAATCGCAGAATGCTCTGAGAACTATGTTCGGCTTTTGTATATAGCCTAATCAACTTTCTGGTATTCTTTGCGAAGTTCATAAGTATTTGGCGTTGAGTCTTTGAAATAACGGTCGGGTCAGATGCGTAGCTCGCCATCCCGCTTCTTCGAGTGATGAGCTTCGCCGTTGGGCATGGAAGATTCCAACTCACGGCGATTGTCGAATTTCCTCGCAGCCTATCACTATATACCGATACCCGCAAGCTGTGTTTCTTGCCGTTTTTCTGTTCAGGAGGTAACTCCTGATGGGACGGAAGGCTCGAATGCAACCCAAGCGTCTCGCTAAGAAGCTACTTGAGATTCGGAAGAAGCTCGGTCTATCCCAATCTGAGATGCTTAGCGCTTTGGGCTTTTCAAAGGAGATGGACTATCGCCGAATTTCCGAATTCGAGCGCGGCACAACTGAACCTCACCTATTAGTAGTTCTGCAATATGCTCGCGTCGCCGGAATTCGGATGGAAGAAATTGTTGATGATGAATTACGCTTGCCAAAACATATTCAGGCTAAAGACCGCCCTACTAAACGCAATTAATGCGTTGTAGCCTTCAAAGCGGAGTTCTTTGCCGCACACTTACAGCGAGTTCACCGGAGAATCCTGCGGACGTGTGATCAAATTGAAGGTGCGCGGAGCTAGGTTACTAAAATAGAGGTGCGATCAAAATCAGACTTGGATTTAAACGCAAATGCGAGGCACGCTTAGATGGGGCGGCAATGATGCCAGATCGAAAATCATCTCTAAGCTTGGTTCGCCCCATTTAATACATACCCGTCCAATTGCCGTCGCCATCGTAATTGAGCGAGCCTTCGAACCCTGCTGCATTCCAAACGATATCCAAAGATCGCTTTAGTATGTGTTCGGGCTTCTCATCAAAGCTTTGAATTATTTCACCAGGCAATATCATTTGGTCTATTTCCACTGGCGATCGATCAGCATTGACATCAGCCGCGTGTACAGCAGATCTCAATTTGCAATCCTTTACGCCAAGTAACGCCAGATGCAGCATTAGCGGAGTGTCGGCTCCTATCTTTCGCAGGAGATCCATGTAGAGCTTTGTGGTTTTGATGAGCCTCTCTTCGAACCGCCTTATGTATATCTCTTTATCCTTCACCAGTAGTCCGCTAACTGCTTCAAGTTTTCCAGTGCGAAAAATCTGTAGATAAGTGCTCCGCCCATCAGGTCCCGAGCCATATTCAAGCCAACCGTCATAATTAATCCGCTGATGAACGCCCCCGTACCATTCCGACAAAAAATCCTTGGAACACCTCTTAGTCTGTGCGAAGTTAATCTGATTTTGAGAATCGACTGACGCGAAGGCCTGCAAATGAAGAACAACTTTCACATCACCTTCTAAATTCTCATCGGAAGCAATCTTCGCGAGGCGTTCTAATCGAAATTCTTCAAGTCGTTGGGAGACTCTGTCTGCGGCCAAAATCGCCTGCCTCAACTCTGTGTCGTCCATCGGATGACTGCCAGAAGAATTCCGGTAATAGAACCGCCAGTGTTTCTGATAATGGACGACGTGCGGTCCGTTCCAACTGCGTTGTACGCGAACAATAAAGGCTTGATTTCCGTTTGATAATTTTCGAGCTTCAATCCGATGTCCGATAAGACGCGGTTTGACGCTTTCTCGGATCATATTCTCAAACCGCTGTTTTACCTTATCCGTGTCCTCCCCTGTGATCCCGTTAACCGCGACAGCCATAGTATTTCCATCAGCATCTTTCCCTTCAGTAACGCCATAGATGATGTCACCCCCGATCGTATTTGCCATTGCAGTTACG